>JBLXCH010000001.1:0-40392 GCA_048265065.1 Motiliproteus sp.
GTTGAAGCTCGATTTTGAGCAGCTCCCTGATTCAATTAAACCTTATCATCAAGCGGTTAAAGGACACTTGGGGCGTAAGTTTTACCCAGGCTCGCCACAGTTGGCTGCCGATATTTTACGGCCTACGGATAAGTTACGATTCTTTGAATTGCACAGTACTGAAATCCGTACCTTGGAAGCTCGCTTTGAACGTGATCGTCGAGTACAGATCTCCGGTTCTGATGGCTTTGATAGTTTGAAAGCGTTGTTACCGGTTAAAAATGCAAGAGCGGTTATTTTAATTGACCCCTCGTACGAGATGAAAACAGATTACCAGCATGTAGTCAGTAGCATTGCGGAAGGTTATCGGCGGATGCCTCATGCGACCTTTTTGATTTGGTATCCGGTTGTTAATCGTCAGTGGGTTGAGCTAGTTAAAACCGGCTTGCGCAAACAGCGAGTGAAAGACTGTTGGCAGTATGAGCTGGGTGTTGAACCAGATACAGAAGAGCACGGAATGACTGCTAGTGGTTTGATTGCGATTAATCCGCCGTGGGTGTTAGCGGATCGATTAAATGAGCTTTTGCCTGCCATTCAGTCGCAGTTAGCGCCTGTTAAGGGATCTTGGTTGGTGGAGCAGTTAAGCGCCGAATAATCAGAAGCGGAAGACTCGGCGCCGGTAATACGCTAAAAAATATCAATTGGCGCAAGGCCGCCTGCTTCTACCTCCGCACCTTGCGGTAGCGCAGGTAAGCGGTTTAGCAACTCTTCGTCTTTACCTTTTTGGATCACAATCTCAACACGGCGATTTAGCGCACGGTTGGCAGCGGTGTCGTTGGGAGCGATGGCTTTGGTGTCTGCATAACCAATGACTTGGTATTTGCTTTGGTCTATGCGTCCATCGGCAAAAATTTCCTGTGCCACGGAAAGGGCTCGTGATGAAGACAGCGCCCAGTTTGAGGCGAACTCCGATGTGTTGATAGGAATGTTGTCGGTGTGACCTTCGACCGATACATTGCCTTTTATGTCTAAAAGCACATCGCGAATTTTGCCAACAATAGGGATAAAGTCAGCGTTGAGTTCTGCTGCGCCAGACTGGAATGAGCCTTTTTCTCTAACGCGGATGATGACTTTGCCTTCTTTCGTTTCAACGTCCACGCTACCTTCACCAATTTCTTTTTGCAGGGCGAGGGCCATGGTTACCGCGTCTTCACGAGCTTCTGATTTGGCTTGTTCGGCATCCTCTGCTTCTTGCTGTGCTTGCTTAAGCACTTCTTGAAGCTCACCGGCTTTCGGGTCTAAGAAATCAGATTGGCCTTCTTGGCGTCGAACATCGAGGTTTTGTTTGGTAGTTTCCGTGGTGAATTGGCGGACTTCATTCATTGGCGTGGGTTGCGGACGACCTGGGCTGAATTCCTGAGCAATAACGCTGGTGCCTTTAGGAATATCTTTTACCTTGATTTCCCGTTGGACACCGAAAGCTTCGCGCATGGAACCGGCAAGTTGTTTGAACTTGAGCACATCCATTTCGGAAAATGATAATAAAAGTACGAAGAAGCACATCAGCAGCGACATTAAGTCGGCAAATGTCGCTAACCAGGGGGGAAGACACTGGGGACATTTTTGCTCTTCTACTTCTTCATCAGCCATAGTGGTATCCGCGCTCGTTATTCGTCGTCAGAGCTGCTGCTGCGTTTGCCTTCAGGCAAATAGTTCATCAGCATGGATTCAATAACGCGTGGGTTCTGCCCAGCCTGAATCGCGAGTAAAGCATCGATAATAAGCGCTTTGCTGGTGGCCTCTTCATCGCGGCGACGGTTTAGTTTATCGGCGATAGGTTCTGCAATCATGGTGGCAATAATTGCGCCGTAAAGGGTGGTAAGCAATGCAACAGCCATCGCCGGACCGATCGATTTAGGATCGTCCATGTTGGACAGCATCTGTACCAGACCAACCAATGTACCAATCATTCCCATGGCAGGTGCGACAACACCTAATGAGCTAAAAATGCTTGCGCCAAGCTCATGTCGGGTGATGGTTTCTGCGCGGTCTTTGGAAAGTAGGGTCTTCACTACATCGGGGTCATGGCCATCGACTAATAGCTGTATACCGTTTTGCATAAAGTCGTTGCTGACGGTTTTTTCTTCGAGGGAAAGCAGTCCACCTTTACGAGCAGCGTCGGCTAAATCAACGGCTTCTGCAATTAGCTCTTCAAGAGAGATGGACTTAAACATGAAGGCTTTAGCGGCAACCTTTCCGGCGCTCAGGAAGCCCGCTAAGGTGAATTTCATTAATGTCACCATTAATGCGCCACCGATAACAATCAATAAAGACGGTGGGTTAACGAAGGTGCCTGCGCTACCGCCTAATACAATCGCCGAAATGACAATACCGAAGGATCCCAAGAGTCCAACGAGCGTTGCTATATCCACTTAACATCCTCTTCGCTTTTACAGTTGCAAGTATAGGCAACGGAAATACGTTTTTTTGTTCTGGCCAGGGAAAAGAGCGTGAATAATAACAAAAAAAAACCAATGTCGTCGTTAAAACCCTCAAAAGCGTGTAACTATTTAACGAAATATTGATACCAGTAACAGGTTCTGATTTCCCGCGTTATAATTGACCGTTATTAGGCCCTGAGTTAGGGTAAGCGCCTCATCAGTTAGGGTCATTTTTTATGCCTCGCAAGAAAAACGAAGTGGACTTTGAAGAAAGCCTAAAGGCCTTGGAAGGTCTTGTTCAACAAATGGAACAGGGCGAGCTGTCCTTGCAGCAATCCTTAGAAGCGTTTGAAGAGGGTGTAAAGCTGACTCGAGCCTGCCAAAAACAGCTAGAAACAGCAGAGCAGCGCGTTCAAGTCCTTATTGAAAAGAACGGTGAAATTACTGAGACACCGTTAGATCCAGAAACTGATACATGACCTTTGAATCCTCTGTCAGCGAGCTTCGCGATCGTGTAGACAATCAGCTTGATGCCTATTTATCCACCGCAACGTCTGTTGAGCGATTGTCCGAGGCGATGCGATACTCCTCGTTTAATGGCGGAAAGCGCCTACGCCCTTTTTTGGTGTATGCCAGCTGCATGGCTTTGGGTGGCTCACTATCGTCAGCGGATCCTGCTGCTGCCGCAGTTGAAATGGTGCACGCCTATTCTTTGATTCATGATGACTTACCCGCTATGGACGATGATGAGCTCCGTCGAGGTAAGCCGACCTGTCATATCGCTTTTGACGAGGCGACTGCCATTCTTGCTGGCGACGCTCTGCAGTCGCTCGCTTTCGAGGTTCTTAGCTTACCGTCTGCGACAGTCACTCCAGCGTTACAAATTGAAATGCTGTGTTACTTAGCCAAAGCCAGTGGCGATAAAGGCATGGTCGCCGGGCAAAGTATTGATATGCAGGCAACGGGTGCAGGGTTGTCGCTTGATGAGCTTGAGCAAATGCATAGCTTAAAGACAGGTGCTTTAATTTGTGCCAGCGTGCGTTTAGGTGCATTAGCGTCAGGTGTTGCTGAGAATGAACAATTAATGGCGCTTGATAACTACGCTCGTGCTATCGGTCTAGCCTTCCAAGTGCAGGACGATATACTGGATATTGAGAGTGATACGGCAACATTAGGTAAGGCTCAGGGTGCCGATTTAGCATTGGGGAAATCAACCTATCCCGCGCTACTTGGGCTATCGTCATCTAAAGAAAAACTCGCTAACCTTCATCAACAAGCGTTAGGTGCTTTAAAAGATTTTGATAGCAAAGCAGATCTCTTACGCCAGCTTGCTGATTTTATTGTTGAGCGTAATCACTAACGTAAAGCCCTGCTTGGCCGTTTTGCTTACCCCTTTAAGAAAGAGGCACTATGTTCACTGAAATACCTCGTCAGCGTCCCGCGACACCGTTGTTGGATAGCATCGATACTCCAGCTGATCTGCGTCAGCTGGCCCCTGAGGTATTGTCAGAATTAGCCACTCAGTTGCGCCACTATTTGTTGTACTCGGTGGGTAAAACGGGTGGCCATTTTGGTGCTGGACTAGGAACGGTTGAGCTTACCATCGCTTTGCATTATGTCTTTCATACCCCAGATGACCACTTGGTTTGGGATGTGGGTCACCAATGTTATCCCCACAAAATATTGACGGGTCGCCGCGAGCAGTTACAACGTATTCGCAAACAAGACGGTTTATCGCCTTTTCCGAAGCGAGAAGAAAGCCGCTACGATGACTTTGGGGTTGGCCATTCCAGTACTTCAATCAGTGCTGCTTTAGGAATGGCAGTAGCGCACCAGTTAAGAAATGAGCCCAATCGAACCGTTGCGATTATTGGTGATGGTGCAATGACCGGTGGTATGGCGTTTGAGGCCTTGAATCATGCTGCGCATACCGATGCCGATTTGCTGGTTATTTTGAACGAAAATGACATGTCGATTTCGCCTAACATTGGTGGTTTCGCAACCTATTTAGCAAAGCATAACGCTGAAACCAATGAGCAGCGCACCCGAGCTGCTACAACCGCGGCCATGTTTGAGGCGTTGGATTTTCACTATACGGGTTTGATTGACGGTCATGATCTCAATGCCCTTGTGAGTACACTAACTACGTTAAAGTCGGCAAAAGGCCCCCAGTTTTTGCATATTCGAACGCAAAAAGGACGGGGTTTCTTGCCAGCCGAAGCAGATCCCGTTGGTTACCATGCAATCACTAAACTACCGGCACCTGATGCGCCGATCGCTGCACCGAAAGGGTTGACCTACTCAAAGGTGTTCGGTCAGTGGCTCTGTCATCAAGCCTCGGAGGATGAGCGTTTAGTGGCGGTAACGCCGGCGATGAGTGAAGGCTCTGGTATGTTGGAGTTTTCGGCACGATTTCCAAAGCGCTTCTTTGATGTGGCCATTGCTGAACAACATGCCGTGACGATGGCTGGTGGTTTGGCCTGTCAGGGTGCTAAACCAGTCGTGGCGATTTATTCGACTTTTCTGCAACGCGCTTATGATCAGCTAATTCATGATATTGCGTTACAAAATCTTGATGTGTTGTTTGCCATTGATCGAGCCGGTCTGGTTGGCGAAGACGGCCCAACACACCACGGGAGCTTTGATTTAAGCTTTTTAAACTGTGTGCCTAATCTGGTTGTCATGACACCCGCCGATGAAGTGGAAACATGGCGGTTGCTGCAAACTGGTTATGATTTTAAAGGCACAGCCTGTGTACGTTATCCTCGAGGCACGGGGCCAGGTGAAGCCTTAACGGAGCCTTATGCTGCGGTAGCCCTAGGTGAGAGTCGAATAATCCGTGAAGCCACAAATAAACGAGTCGCAATGCTGAGTTTTGGTAGCCCATTAAAGGCGGTAAAGAGTGCGGCAGAGTCTCTTGATGCAACGGTAATCGACATGCGATTTGTGAAACCGTTGGATGAGTCGCAACTTAAATCTGTGGCGTATGCCTACGATTTGATTGTTACTGTTGAAGAAAACGCCGTTCTTGGTGGCGCTGGCTCAGCGGTGAACAACTGGCTTGTAGCTCATGATTACTCAGGTGCTGTTCTTAATGTGGGTTTGCCTGATCGTTTTATTACCCATGGCAAAGCACCAGAATTGTTGGTGCAAATTGGACTAAGCGCAGAGGGTATTGTTGAAGCGGTTAAGCAAAAGCTTAACCAGTTAGGGTAAGTACTATTTCTCTTCTGGCGTGAAATGATATTCCGACATCATATGACCAAGCTTGCCTGCTTTGGTCGCCAAGTAGTGCTCGTTATGGCTATTTTTACCCACTTGTAGCGGTTCTCGCTCGACCACATGAACACCATAGCTTTTTAGTGCGTCAACTTTGCGAGGGTTGTTCGTCATCAGTTTGACTTGGTCAACGCCCAGGTGTTCGTACATAGTGATGCACATGCTGTAATCGCGTTGATCGGCTTTAAAGCCGAGTTGTTCGTTGGCTTCTACAGTATCAGCGCCGCCATCCTGTAGGTGATAGGCTTTGATTTTGTTGAGTAAGCCAATGCCGCGACCTTCTTGGCGAAGGTACAACAAAACGCCGGTGCCTTTTTCAGCGATACGCTTTAAGGCCTCTTGCAGTTGGAATCCGCAATCGCAACGCATGCTAAATAGGGCGTCGCCGGTTAAGCATTCGGAATGAATTCGGGACAGTACAGGGCCTTCTGCATTAGCAAGGTCGCCCATAGATAGCGCAACATGCTCTTTACCCGTGGTTTCGTCTTCGAAACCGTGCATGGTAAAAGTCCCCCAAGGGGTTGGTAAAAGCGATGAGGCAATATAGCGAACGGTCACGAAATTGTTCCTGTTTTAAGAGGTGGCGTATTCTAGCAAGCAAAGCGTGGATTGGCGACTGTTGGTGCGTGAATGAACAACGCTGCCACTATCGACGAATTATTAGACGAATCAATAAAGTGAGCTACAGACCATTATTGAGTTGTGAAAGTTCAGTTGTCGGTGGGGGTATTATAGGTAATTGCGTGTTGGGCTAGGCTGAGGTAAGGGGTGTCAAAGGGTGGCAAAGCCACCCTAACAGCATGATTACTTAGCTTTCTTCAGTAACTTTTTGAGCTTTTTCAACTTGCTTTCATGCTTGCTGATTTTTGCTTTGCTTGATTTGATATCTTTCTTGATCGATTTTGCTTTTAGCTTAGCCATGGGATATTCCTCATCATTTTTGATTTGAGATCCTTACTTCTCCTTGGCGTTATCCTGAGTGTTTTCAGTAACAAAGCTACGGATGAAGCGGCGAATCTCCCTTGCTGCGCTAGTGTCCAATTCCTCACACAATGAGACAAACTCATTACGTTCCGTATCATTGATACGAATAAGTAGTTGGCTGTTTTTCTTTTTCGTTTTTTTCTTTTCGGTCATACATGAAGCCTCAGCGTCATAGAAAACCCGACGATGTGAAAACTTAGCGCATATATAAAGTATATCTTTTGTATATACATTTCAAGTTGACGTCGATCGTCTGTGTTTTTCTTGGCTTTGTCGATTACAGCTTAAAAATTGGTCAAGCCTAAATAAAGTAAGCGGCGACTTGGAGAATAGCTAGCGCGAAAACGCCCGCGATAACATCGTCGATCATGATGCCTAGACCACCGGAGACTTTTTTATCCGCCCAGTTGATCGGCCAAGGCTTGCTAATGTCGAAGATTCTAAAAAGGATAAAACCCGCTACTAGCCATAACCAGCCATCGGGGACTAAGAATAATGTAATCCATAATCCGACGAACTCGTCCCACACAATGCCGCCGTGATCATGTACACCAAGATCTTTGGCCGTTTTATCGCAAATGTAAATTCCCGCAAAAAACGCAGCGGCGACAATACCAATGTAAATCGGCCAGGCTACATCAGCAAAGAGTAGATAAAAGGGAATGGCAGCTAAGGTTCCCCAGGTTCCTGGGGCTTTGCGGATGGCACCTGAACCAAAGCCAAACGCTAACCAATGAATAGGGTCTCGCCAATTTGGTCTTACGGTTGAGCTACTCACGGTGGTCATCCTTAAAAGTGTTGGAACCCTTGCTGGTCAATGGGTTGTTTCATTCCGTCAGCGTGAAGAAGCCATAGACCGGTTTCTTTTACTAAGTAACCAATTTCAGTGAGGCGAACGGGATGGTTTTTTAATGCATTTAAAAAAGCATTGATTTGATCTTCAGGAACGCAAAAACAAAGTTCGAAATCTTCACCGCCAGACAACGCCATTTGGAGTGCTGCGTCAGGGTTATAGTTTTCTTTCAATGTGGGGGATAGCGGAATGAGTTGTGCATCTAGCACTGCCCCTAGACTGCACTGACCTAAGATATGGCCTAGGTCTTGGAGCAGTCCGTCAGACACATCAATCGCCGCACTAGCCCACTCTCGAATAGCGAGACCGGTGGAAATGCGCGGAATAGGGCGGTTGAATCGGCCGATCAAATAACCAATGTTGCCATCCCGTTGTAGTTGGTCGAGCCCCGCACAAGAGTCCCCTAATGTACCGGTGACAAAAATGCGATCACCTACATTGGCGGTATCCCGTCGCATTGCTTTGCCGCGAGGTACCCAGCCGTGTACTTGAATGCTGATAGTTAATGTCGCGCCCTTAGTGGTATCGCCACCTACCAGCACGATGTTGTGTTCATGAGCTAACGTCGACAGGGTGGCGGCAAACTTTTCCAGCCAAGGTTCATCCAGCGAGGGCAGGGTTAATGCAAGGGTGAACCATGCTGGTGTTGCGCCCATGGCCGCTAGATCGCTTAAACAGGAACCAAAAGCACGGCTAGCAATGTGCTCTGGATGCGAACCAGGCAAAAAATGAGAACCTTCAACCAAGGTGTCGATGGATACCGCTAATTGATGATCAGGGGGTGTTTCTAACAACGCGCAATCATCACCAATGCCCAGTATGACGCCTCGGTTTTTATCGTTACTTTCGCCCAGTGGGGCAAAATAGCGTTGAATCAGCGAAAATTCGGATAGGCTCATAAGTTAGCGGGCTGCATTAACCTCGTCAGGGCGAAGAGTGCGAGCTAGCTTGTCGAGAACGCCATTAACGTATTTGTGGCTGTCGGTCGCACCAAAGGTTTTAGCAAGGTTTACCGATTCGTTAATCGCCACCTTGTACGGTACTTCAATGCGCTCTTTCAGTTCGTAGCCACCGATTCGCAAAACCGTTAACTCGATCGGATCAAGGTCTTCGAGTTTTCTATCAATGAACGGTAAGAGTTGCTCATCAAGCGCAGAGACCTGACGTGGAATAGCATGCAAAAGGTCCACAAAAAGAGAGACATCGGCCCGGCTCAAGTCCTGCTCGGTACGAAACTCTGCTTCGATATCAGTTACGGTGTTGCCGGACATCTGCCATTGGTAGAGTGCCTGTAGTGCAAGGCTACGAGCTTGGCGACGTTGTTCCGTTCTAGAAGGCTTTTTGTTTTTTGCCTTAGGTGTTTGGCTATCGCTCACGATTAACCCTCTAGCTGGCGCAATACGCTAACCATTTCCAATGCAACCATTGCCGCTTCTGCGCCTTTGTTACCGGCCTTAGTGCCAGAACGTTCGATCGCTTGCTCAATAGTGTTAACTGTTAAAATTCCGTTTGCGACGGGTATGCCATGTTCAAGAGAGACATGACCTACGCCTTTTGAGCTTTCCGCGCTAACGTATTCAAAGTGTGGTGTGCCGCCACGAATTACCGCGCCTAAGGCGATGATGGCATCGTCTTGTTTTTGTTCAGCAACCTTTTGTACGGTTAGCGGGATTTCAAAAGCGCCGGGGACACGGACAATACGAATATTGTCTTCAGGGATGCCGTGACGTTTCAAAACGTCAACGGCACCATCCACCAAGCTTTCAACAACAAAGCTGTTAAAGCGGCCAACGACAATGGTATAGCGGCCTTCGTTGTTGGTGAAAGTTCCTTCAATGGTTTTAATGCTCATGGTGGTTACCTGTACTTGTTGATTTAGCGGGCTTCGCAAGGAATGAATTCGGTGATTTCCAAATCGAAGCCAGATAATGCGTTGAATCGTGTTGGCGCGCTAAGCAAACGCATTTTGCCAACACCTTGATCCCGTAAAATTTGCGAGCCAGTACCGATAGTGAGGTAAGAGCCTGCACCGTCGGTGTTAATGGTTTTCTGAGGTTTGTTGTGTACAAAAGCCTCAATGCTGGCGCTAAGGTCAGTGCAATCACTATCCCCTAAAAGCACGACGATTCCTTTACCTTCTTCGGCCACACGTTGCATAGCGCCGTGTAATGTCCACTTAGGAATTTCGCGATTAGATATGCCCAACACATCGCGTAATGGATCGGAGATATGAACACGGACAAGCACTGGCTCATCCATAGAGAATTCGCCCATCGTCATGGCTAAGTGTGTGGAGCCTTTGGTGGTGTCTTTGTAGCTGGTGACGTTGAACGTACCGAATTCAGTGGGCAGTTCATATTCATTACCACGTTCTACGGTGTGCTCGTTCAATGTACGGTAATGAATAAGATCGGCAATCGTACCAATTTTTAGGTCGTGTTCTTTAGCAAAGACTTCAAGGTCAGGACGACGGGCCATAGTGCCATCATCGTTCATGATTTCGACGATAGCCGCGGCGGGTGTGCAGCCTGCTAACCGTGCGAGGTCGCAACCTGCTTCGGTATGTCCTGCTCGAATCAATACACCACCAGGCTGTGCCATCAGTGGGAAAATATGTCCAGGCTGAACAATGTGCTCGGCTCGTACACCGGCAGCAACCGCAGTTCGAACCGTATGGGCACGATCAGCAGCAGAAATCCCCGTGGTGACGCCTTCAGCCGCTTCAATACTCACGGTAAAGTGGGTTGAAAACTGTGCTTTGTTGTCTTGTACCATGAGAGGTAGCTTTAGCTTTTCACAGTGCTCTTGAGTCAGCGTGAGGCAAATTAATCCACGCGCATACTTCGCCATGAAATTAATGTCTTTGGCGTTAACATGGTCCGCTGCGATGATGAGGTCGCCTTCATTTTCGCGATCTTCGTCATCCATCAAAATAACCATCTTGCCTTGACGGATATCTTCGATGATTTCTGCGGTTGAATTTAATGCCATGGTTTTTCCTGTGGTTCGGTATTTACATCAATGAATTGTAACGCACGACTACGGTTATCGACGACCAATAAAGCCGTGTTGCTGAAGAAAGTTGAGACTTAGACCCTCTTTCGAAGGACTTTGCTCTGATTCCTCGGGTTGTGCGCTTTCGGGACCATTATCTGTTGTTGATGATTGCAGCAATAAACGCTCTAAATAACGCGCAATTTGGTCGACTTCAATGTTAACGATCCGGCCAACACTGTAATGCTTGATCAACGTCTGTTCGAGGGTATGCGGCACGATGTTTAATTCGAAAAAATCACCATCCACGGCATTGACTGTTAAGCTGATACCATCAATACAGATAGATCCTTTTGTAGCGATATAACGGGAAAGCTGCGCCGGTGCCTGTATGCGGATGCGGGTGGAGCGACCATCATTGCGCATTGCCGTAATGGTACCCACGCCATCTACGTGGCCGCTGACTAAATGCCCGCCTAGGCGGCTACTTGGGGTGAGCGCTTTTTCCACATTAACGGGGTCACCCGCAGTGAGTTGGTGGAAGTAAGTGTGCGCTAAGGTTTCGCGAGACACATCTGCCCAAAAGCCATCTCCTGGTAGCGCTACAGCGGTAAGACAAACACCATTGATCGCAATGCTGTCACCGAGCTTTACATCGCTTAAGTCCATCCCGCCCGTTCGAACATATAAGCGTAAGTCGCCGCCCTGAGGTCGTGTCTCTGCAATGGTGCCTAATGCTTCAACAATCCCTGTGAACATTATGATTGCTCCTCTGCGGAGGACGAAGCCAAGTTGGCCTTAGTCGGGCGATAGGTCAGACGGATGTCCTGGCCGACCATTCTTAAATCAGTTTGTTCTAGACGAATTTGCTGATTCATTTTATCCATTCCCGGTAAGGCAAAGAGCGGTCGCGCTTGATGACCAAGCAAAGTCGGTGCTAGATAAATGCGCCATTCATCCACTAAACCTGCTTGGGTGAAACTGCCAGCGACAGTCGCGCCAGCTTCGATCAGAATTTCATTCGCCTGCCTTTCTTGGGCTAACCAACGGAGTATGGACGTCGGGTCTAGTTCGTCGAAATGAATGAGCGTTGCTTTGAGCGATAAGTCTCGAGCTCTTTCTGGTTTGCTGGCTCGATGAAAAATGATCGTTTCGCCCGGCTGATTCAGAATTTTTGCTGTAATAGGTGTTTGTAGCTGTGAGTCGAGAATGACACGAATGGGCTGTCGTTCAATAGGTGTTGATTCTGCTAGCTGAGTTTGGCGAACGGTGAGCGCAGGGTTGTCTGCCAGTACGGTACCGATTCCGGTGATAATGACTGAGCTTCTGGCGCGTAAGCGTTGCACATCACGGCGCGCTTCTGGTCCTGTGATCCACTGGGATTCACCGGAATCCATTGCCGTACGGCCGTCTAAACTCATGGCTTGTTTAACACGGACAAAGGGTAGGCCGGTTTTCATCCGTTGGATAAACCCCGGATTAAGCCGCTCTGCTTGTGCTTGCATTAGTCCCGTTTGGCAAGGAATGCCTGCTGCTTCTAACATGCTATGGCCATTACCGCCGACCAGTGGATTAGGATCTTCCATGGCTGAAATGACCTTGGCAACGCCAGCTTCGATAAGTCCTTTGGCGCATGCGGGGGTTTTCCCTTGGTGGCTGCAGGGCTCAAGCGTAACGTAGGCCGTGGCGCCCTTGGCATCGGTTTTAGCTATTTCAGTTGCGTTACGCAGGGCGTTGACTTCTGCGTGACCTTCTCCGGCCCGAGCATGAAAACCTTCACCAATGATTTTTCCATCGCGCACTAAAACACAACCAACCCGCGGATTAGGGTCGGTGGTATAGAGCCCGCGTTCTGCAAGCTGCAATGCGCGGGTCATGCACTGGTGGTCGATGGTCGTGAATGACATGGGGAAACTCGAGTTAATCGTCCTGCTTTTGAGAGGATAGTCGATCAATCTCTTTTTTGAATTCGTCAATGTCTTGGAAGCTACGGTAGACGGAGGCAAAACGGACGTAAGCAACCTCATCAATTTGTCGAAGTTCAAGCATGACGGCTTCACCAATCGTCATCGATGGGATCTCACGTTCACCGCTGGCGCGTAGCTGTGATTTGATCCGCGTGATAGATGATTCGATAGTTTCTGTGGAAACAGGGCGTTTTTCTAACGAGCGAAGAATACCCGCGCGTAGTTTTTCCTCATCAAACGGTTGGCGTGAACCATCTTGTTTGATGACTTTGGGCATCAGCAATTCTGCCACTTCAAAGGTGGTGAAGCGTTCGGTACAAGACAGGCACTCTCGGCGGCGGCGCACTTGTTGGCCGTCGGCAACTAATCGAGAATCGATGACTTTAGAATCATGAGCTTTGCAAAAAGGGCAATGCATGGCTGATGCTGTCCTGTGTTAAAGAGCGTTAGTACATAGAGGGCGCTAATTTTAGCGTTTGTAGAACCATAAGAACAGCGCGGCTCGATAAACAGGTGCCTATCGAGCCGCGCGAGGGTGTGGCTAACTTATTTGTAGACAGGGAAGCCAGAGCATAGCGTGATAACTTCTTGTTTCACGCGGGCAATGGTTTCTTCATTGTTAATGTCTTCGAGAACGTCAGCAATCCAGCCTGCTACTTTTTCTGCTTCAGCAGTACCAAAGCCGCGACGAGTAATTGCTGGCGAGCCGATGCGTAATCCGCTAGTCACGAAAGGTGAGCGAGGGTCATTAGGCACTGCGTTTTTGTTCACGGTGATATTAGCGCGTCCCAAGGCTGCGTCTGCATCACGACCAGTGATGTCCTTGTCGACCAAATCAAGTAAGAATAAATGGTCGTCAGTACCGCCTGACACAATGTTGTAGCCGCGAGCTTGCAAGGTCGAGGCGATAGTACGAGCATTCTCAACGACTTGCTGTTGATACGCTTTGTATTCTTCTGTCATGGCTTCTTTAAAGCACACCGCTTTTGCAGCGATGATGTGCATTAATGGACCGCCTTGGCTTTCAGGGAAAACGGCAAAGTTGAACTTTTTCTCTAACTCTTCATTCGCCTTAGCCAAAATCAAACCACCACGTGGGCCACCTAAGGTTTTGTGTGTTGTTGTGGTTGTTACATCAGCAATATTGACAGGTGATGGATAAACGCCAGCAGCCACTAAGCCTGCGATGTGTGCCATATCGACAAATAAATAGGCGCCAACAGAATCTGCAATATCACGGAAACGCTGCCAATCAACGATGCGGGAATAGGCAGAGAACCCTGCAACGATCATTTTGGGTTTGTGCTCATCAGCAAGACGTTGCACTTCGTCATAATCAATTTCACCGGTTTGGTCATTCAGACCATACTGTACGGCGTTATAGATGCGGCCGGAGAAACTCACTGTTGCACCATGAGTTAAGTGACCGCCATGGGCCAAACTCATGCCTAAAATAGTATCGCCTGGCTTACAAAGCGCCATGTATACCGCAGCGTTGGCTTGTGAGCCGGAGTGCGGCTGAACGTTAGCGTAATCTGCATTGAATAATTCTTTAGCCCGATCAATCGCTAGTTGCTCAACAACATCAACATGCTCACAGCCACCGTAGTAGCGCTTGCCAGGATAACCTTCTGCATATTTATTGGTCAGGCATGAACCCTGAGCTTCCATCGTTAGCGCACTGGCATAGTTTTCCGATGCAATCAGCTCGATATGTTCTTCTTGACGATTTTGTTCTGCATCGATAGCGGCAAAAAGCTCCGCATCAAACTGGGCTAGCGTTGTATCGTTGTTCAGCATTACTGTCCCCTGATAAATGCACTGACTGGTTTTTTGGTTGCTTAAGATTAAGTGTTTCAAAATAGTTGAAGCAGAGGATTATAGACTAATTAATGCACGGTAGGCAGGTGTGCTTTCTGATCAATACTTACGTTGTTTAAAACAGAAAAAATTGCAGCTGAAAGTGGCGGATAATTGGCTTTTTCAGTAGATCGCTTGTTACCTGAATGAATCGCTTTAGTCCTTCCGCTGGTTTGGTTAGAATCTTATCCATTCTTACGGGTGCTTATAGTGAGCATGCGTGTTCTATATTTTCTTTTGCAGGTTTTTACATGGCTCAATACGTATTTACGATGAACCGAGTGGGCAAGGTTGTGCCCCCTAAGCGTGAAATTCTTAAAGATATTTCCCTGTCTTTTTTCCCCGGTGCCAAGATTGGTGTGTTGGGTCTTAACGGTTCTGGTAAGTCGTCTTTGCTGAAAATCATGGCAGGCGTTGATAAAGAGTATATTGGTGAGGCGCGCCCGCAGCCGGATATCAATATTGGTTATTTGCCGCAGGAACCCGAGCTTGATGATAGTAAAAACGTCAAGGAAGTGGTTGAAGAGGCTGTTGCTGAAGCGAAAAACGCACTGGCGGATTTGGATAAGGTTTATGCGGCTTATGCAGAGCCTGATGCCGACTTTGACGCGCTTGCAGCGGAACAGGCTAAGTTAGAAAACATTATCCAAGCTACCGATGCTCATAACTTGGACCGACAGCTAGAAGTGGCAGCAGATGCCTTGCGTTTGCCGCCTTGGGAAGCCTCGGTTAAACATTTGTCAGGTGGTGAGCGTCGCCGTGTTGCGCTTTGTCGTTTGTTGTTGGCGCACCCGGATATGTTGTTACTCGATGAGCCAACCAACCACTTGGATGCTGAGTCTGTCGGTTGGTTAGAGCGGTTCTTGCATGATTACACCGGCACCGTGGTGGCGATCACCCACGACCGTTATTTCCTTGATAACGCAGCAGGCTGGATTTTAGAACTCGACCGTGGACATGGTATTCCTTACGAGGGTAACTACAGTTCATGGCTGGAGCAGAAAGATGCTCGTCTAGAAACAGAAGCAAAACAAGAAGCAGCGCATCAGAAAACCATTAAATCGGAACTTGAGTGGGTACGCCAAGGGGCTAAAGGTCGACAATCAAAGTCGAAAGCTCGTTTGAAACAGTTTGAAGAAATGAGCTCGCAAAGTTTCCAAAAGCGTAATGAAACCTCTGAAATTTATATCCCACCGGGACCGCGTTTGGGTGATAAGGTGATTGAGGTTCATAACGTCAGCAAGTCGTTTGGTGACAAACTGTTGGTTGAGGATATGACTTTTACCATTCCTCAAGGAGCCATTGTCGGCGTCATTGGTGGTAACGGTGCAGGTAAATCAACGCTCTTCAAAATGATTAGCGGCCAAGACAAACCTGACAGCGGTGAAGTTGTTATTGGCGAAAGCGTCAAATTAGCTTATGTCGATCAAATGCGTGAGTTGGATGGTTCTAAAACCGTTTTTGATGAAATCTCAGACGGCCAAGACATGATTACAGTAGGCTCTTATCAAGTACCTTCGCGTGCATATGCAAGCCGTTTCAACTTTAAAGGTGGTGACCAGCAGAAGTTTGTTAAGGACTTATCGGGCGGTGAGCGTAACCGTTTGCACCTCGCTAAACTATTAAAAGAAGGCGGCAATGTTCTGTTGCTGGATGAGCCGACCAACGATTTAGATGTTGAAACCTTGCGTGCACTAGAAGAAGCGCTATTGGCATTCCCTGGTTGTGCGGTAGTTATTTCCCACGATCGCTGGTTCCTAGACCGAATTTCAACGCACATTCTGGCGTATGAAGGTGACAGTAAAGCCGTATTCTTTGAAGGTAACTATACAGAGTACGAAGCGGACCTGAAGAAGCGTAACGGCGATGCAGCACCGCAGCGTGTGAGATATAAGAAAATTGATGCGTAGCATTGCATGCGCCCATTCATAGTATGCGACTAGTGATATGCAGATGAGGAAAAAATCTATGGGTGCGCTATTTGTCGCTGTGGTGGTGATTGCGTTAGCTTTGGCGTTTTATTTCCATCAGCAAGCGGGTTATACGTTGAAGCGGCTTGAGTCTACGGGCTTTACAGTGGATGAGTCCTTTGATTCTGCGCCGCGACTAGTGATAGACCGGCAGGCCAAAAAGATCGCGGTCATCTACGCAAAGAAGTATGAGGTGTTTGGCTTTTCTGATATCGAGTCTGTCGGGTATAAAGTGAGTCCAGGAGACAGTGACAGGAACCGTAAGCGAATTGCTATTCGTCTGAAAGACTCGTCAAAAAGCACACTCGTGATTAAAGGTCGAAGGGAAGAGCTGACCGACCAATGGTTGGCGGTATTGAAAGCCGCTGCGCAGTAAAGTCAATGTGGGGCTTACGCGATGGATGTAGCGTAGGCCTCAACACGGTTCCGCCCCCCTTTTTTCGCTTTATAAAGTGCCTCATCAGCTTTACGGAGTAATTCATCCATTTCGTCTGCGTGCTCAGGATAGTATGAGACACCAATACTCGAACCGATATTCAAAGTTATACCGTCAATAAACATCGGCTCACCTAATCGCTGCAGAAGGCGTTTTAGTGCGCGTTCAAAGAGTTGATGCTCGCCGGAAAGCACCGCAACCACACAGAATTCATCACCGCCGAGACGACCAATGCTATCGGTGTCACGGAAGTTTTGTGTTAACAGCTCGGATACTTTTACGAGCACTTTGTCGCCCATTTCGTGCCCGTATTCATCGTTAATCGGCTTGAATCGATCAAGGTCGATGGCAACACAGGCAATAACCAGTTGGTTACGTTGCGCCAACTTTAGGTTTTCTTGGAAGCGCTCGTAAAAACTGCGGCGGTTTAATAAGCCCGTCAGGTGATCAGTCATGGCTAGACGATAAATTTCCTGCTCTGCAGCTTTGCGTAAACTAATATCTTGCCCCGAACTCAATGTACCAATGACTTCGTCGTGTTCGTTGACAGAAAGTGAATGGTTCCACAGGATAAAACGCGTGTCGCCAGTGGCGGTGAGTACTTCGCCCTCAATGCTGCTCGGCGGGCGCTCTTCCCTGTTGATGATTTGTTCGTTGAGTGATTTCTCTTGTCGTCGCCGATGCGATGGTACTGCAGTTTCAAACCAGTTAGCGCCGACTAAGTCTTCGGCATCTGAATAATTAAGGATTTCACACCCACGGCGATTAATCTCAAGGATGGTGCCGTTTTGGTCGAGGGAGACAATCATCGCTTGTGAAATATCAAGATAGCGTTCGGCGTTATCCTTGGCTTCAAGGATTTTTGACTCCCAACGCTTTCGGTCGGTTAGGTCGTTAAAAATCCCAATGGCGATATCAGGGTTCTCAGGATGAAAAAGCCACGTCAGATGAACCGGAAATATAGTGCCTTGACGATTTTTGCACAGTAGCTCGCCTTGCCAATCTTTGCGATCGGCCATGTTCATGAAAAAAAGATGAAATTGATGCTGCAAGCGGAAACCCTGCCAGAAAATCTCAGCGGGTTGTCCCAGCAATGCTTCACTATCATAATTGAATAACGACGCTAAATTATCATTAGCGCCGATTAGTATGCCGTTCCCATCGACAACAGCCAGGCCAAACTCGGCGGAATCAAACAGCTCCAAGATGCTTTTTAGATCTTTTTCAGTCAGGCTTTCTGAAAGGGCCATCCAATTGTCCATTGGGGGAGTAGGGAATCAGTAGTTTTACCTTAGATACTAAATGGATAGCAAGCTTGAGCAACCTTTTGGGGCGGTAGGGAGTCCCGTAGTTGGTTTTTTGCCTCTACATTAGCCTCTGCCGAGAATGCGTTGCTTTTGTCGACCCCAATCACGATCTTTTTCTGTTGCTCGTTTATCGTGTTCTTTTTTACCTTTTGCTAAGGCAATTTCGCACTTCACATTACTGCCTTTCCAGTAAAGCGAAAGAGCAACACAGGTGTAGCCTTTTTGCTCGCTAGCAGCGAATATTTTACCGAGCTCTCTGCGGTTGAGTAGCAGCTTTCGTGTGCGAGTTGGTTCTGCCACTACATGCGTAGAAGCCGTTTGTAATGGGCTGATATGTGCCCCAATAAGCCAGGCTTCGCCGTTTTTTAGGTGCACATAAGAATCAATCAATTGCCCTTTTCCCGCGCGTAAGCTTTTGACTTCCCAGCCCGTGAGTACTAATCCAGCCTCATAGGTTTCGTCGATGCTGTAATCGAAGCGAGCGCGCTTGTTGGTAACAATCGTGTTGGAGTTGTTTTTTGAAGTTTTCTTTTTGGCCATGGGCGGGATTATATAGAGCAAGATTAGTGAAAGCGAGATGAATAAAGGAGGTTGCTCAGCTGATATGTATCATCTTGCCTGTGAGGTGACTTTAGTTACAATGGGCGACCATCTATCACGAGACACCACTTCATGCAGGTATCGGCAGCCCCACAAAACCGTTGGGGTCGAAACTGGGTTTTTATATTAGCAGTCGCAGGTTCTACGATCGGCTTAGGGAATGTGTGGAAATTCCCTCATTTGGTTAGTGAGAACGGCGGCGGTGCATTCCTTATTGTTTATCTGCTGTGTGTTGTGCTGCTTGGCGCGCCAATGATGATGGCTGAGTTGGCTTTAGGTCGTGCGGCTCATGCTTCTCCAATTCAAGCGATTCGCTTTGCAGCACAGGAGAATGGTGCCTCGAAACACTGGGCCTTAATTGCAATCACTAGCCTATTGACGGGCTTTTTAGTGTTTGCTTTTTACAGCGTGGTGTCGAGCTGGGTGTTGGCGTACTTCTTTGCTTCGGCAGCCGGTGGCTTAGAAGAAGCAGGAAGCCAGTCATTGGAGGCTAGTTTTGCGGCCCTTCTTTATGACCCTTTGGCGCTGCTGATCTGGCACAGCGCTTTTGTGGTATTGGTCGCTGGTGTTTTGTTTAAAGGTGTTAGAGGACTGGATCATTCTATTCGGGTGTTAATGCCCGCGCTTCTCGTACTGATTGTTTTCTACCTGATCATTCTGAGCTTTTACGGCAACTGGCGTGCTGGTGTTGAGTATTTACGTGTTATCGACTTTTCCACTATTTCATTGTCCAGTGTAATAACTGCATTAAGTCATGCGTTTTTTACCTTGTCTTTAGGTCTGGGGGTGTTGTTGGCTTACGGACGTTACCTGCCAGACAAAACCGATATCGGACAGTCGGTCATGCTGATTTTGCTCATTGATGCAGTGGTCGGCGTGGCGTTTGGTGTTTTAGTCTTCGGGTTTATCGAAGCTGATATGGTGAGTTCATCTCGAGGGCCGGGTTTGCTGTTTGTTTCCCTCCCTTTTAGCTTTGATACAATAGGCGCAGGTAATTGGTTGGCAGCAGGTTTTTTCCTCATGGTAACTATCGCTGTTTGGACCTCTACAGTGGCTTTGTTAGAGCCGTTGGTGCAAGCCACTGAAGATACAATGAATTGCTCGCGCCGAACCGCTGTCACACTAGTGAGTCTTATGGTGTGGGCTGTTGGGGTTTTCGCGCTGCTGTCTTTTAATGTGATGGAGTCTTGGCGTATTGCTGGGATGACCGTGTTTGATCTGCTGGATTTTGTGAGCGCTAAAATTCTATTGCCAGTGACGGCGTTGCTGTTAGTTGTGTTTGTTGGGTGGCAATTAAAGCCCGCGTTTTTGCAACAGGCATTAGCAACCAAGCCGTGGTTGTTTCATGTATGGCGCTGGTTGATTCGTTTTTTTGTTCCTGTACTACTGATGCTAATTGTTTCCAGTAGTCTTAATAGTCGTTTCTGAGTGTATTAATGGCGAAGGTTAATAAAAGTGCGTTGGTTCTGCATAGTGCGGAACAAATGTATGCGTTAGTGAATGATGTGCGTAAATACCCTGATTTTTTGCCGTGGTGTAGTGGCTCTAATGTGATTGAAGAATCTGACTCTGAGCTGAAGGCGCGTCTCGACATTAGCAAAGCGGGTTTCAATTATAGTTTTACTACACACAACCTAATGGATGCGCCAGAAAGAATTGATATCGCATTGTTGGAAGGGCCATTCAGAACATTCAAAGGCCATTGGACTTTTAAAAGGCTGAGTGACGAAGCCTGCAAAGTGACTTTTGATTTGGACTTTGACTTTACTGGCAGGCTGACTAATTTGGCAATGAGTAAAGTGTTTAACCATATTAATTGATGGTTGTGCTTATGATTAATGTAGAAGTTGCCTATGCGCTGCCTGACGTGCAAAAAATTATCGCGTTAAAAGTGGAAGAAAACTCTACCGCTTATGATGCGGTTATTCGCTCGGGCATTGTTGAAACCTTTCCTGAGATTGACCCAGAGACAACACCGATGGGTATTTTTGGTAAAGCAATTCGAGATCCAAAATCCGAGGTTCTGAAAGAAGGGCTCAGAGTAGAAATTTACCGCCCTTTGATTATTGACCCCAAACAAGCACGAGCGAATCGAGCGGCTAAAAAGAAAGCGGAAAACGAAGGCTAAGTTTCGCTTTCTTTATGCGCTTTGTCTAAGATGTAGGGTTAGTGGCTGTATTTTCGTTTTCGGACGCAGCAGGTGATGGTCTAAAGTCGCCGCTGAATGATGAAAGTTTATCATCAGTAAAAAACAGTGAAATTCGCTCTTGGCTTCTTGCATCGCCGTTAACTTGCTTGGTTAGCAAGTAATCCCAGCGGTTTTGCGTGAATGTATCGATGATAAGCGGTGTGCCCATAACAAATCGGACTTGCTCTTTTGTCATGCCTGGGCGAAGCTGGTCGACCATCTCCTGGGTAACAATATTGCCTTGATCAATGTCGATTTTGTGCACGCCAGGAAAGTAGCTGCAAGCTGTGCAGAACACTATTAAAATAATAAGGGTGAGCTTTTGCATGAAAGAACGCCTTTCACTATGATCAGGAATTGCGGATAATACAGCATTATCTAACACTTTCTAAGGGTCTGGAGCCGTAATTATGGCCGTTGAAAATCAAGAATTAAGAAAGGCTGGCCTCAAGGTCACATTGCCACGAGTAAAGATCTATCAGATCCTTGAAAAGGCAGGTGAAAATGATCACTGGAGTGCTGAAGATATCTACAAGATTCTCATGGAAGCAGGAGAAGATGTGGGTTTGGCGACGGTGTATCGTGTACTTACTCAATTTGAGGCCGCTGGTTTAGTCGTTCGTCATCACTTTGAAGGCGGTCATTCCGTGTTTGAATTAGCTGATGACGAAAAGCACGATCATCTAGTATGTGTAAAATGTGGTCGTGTTAAAGAGTTTAGTGATAGCGTATTGAACGAGCGTCAGAAAGAAATTGCTGACGAGCTAGGCTTTACTATCTCTGATCGTACGCTATATCTCTATGGTGTGTGTAAAGAAGGCTGCTTAGATACTTAAGGTATACACGTTGAGTGGTTTGGAATAGATAAAAAGCCGAGCAATGCTCGGCTTTTTTGTGGCTATATTAGTTGCTGATTAATCGCTGGCAGCAGCTAATTAGGTGTTTAAGAGGCGTGTTGAATCCCTAACATTTCTTCAGCGTGATCAATGGATCGTTGTGTGATTTCAATGCCTCCCAGCATTCGGGCAACTTCATTGATTCTAGCAGGACGGTCTAATTTTATAATCTTGCTGAATGCTGACTCCTTGTTGCTGTGCTTTTGTACCTGTAAATGATGGTGCCCGCAGGAGGCAACTTGGGGTTGGTGAGTGACACAAAGGACTTGAGAATGCTGGCCAAGTTGGCGAAGCAGTTTGCCGACTACCTCTGCAATAGCGCCGCCAATGCCCACATCAACTTCATCAAATGCAAGCGTAGGCATAGCGGATACCTGTGCAGTTGCTACCTGAATTGCCAAGCTAATACGCGATAGCTCACCGCCTGAGGCGACTTTTCCTAACGGCTTTGGCGGCTGGCCGGGGTTGGTGCTGATAAGTAGCTCTACTTGCTCAAGCCCTGTGGCAGATTCTTTTTGTGGTGATAAAGATACTTCAAAGCGACAGTCAGGCATGCCTAGAGTGTGGAGCTGTTGATTAACATTATCATTTAAGCGCTGAGCTGCAGTTTTGCGTGCGGATGATAAGGCAGTTGCGTGCTCAATATAATGGGCTTTTAGGGCTTCAGTTTGTTCAGTTAAAGTTTCTATGTCTTCATCAGATTGATCTAGTAAAGCTAGCTGCTCTGCTAGCTTTCCATGAAGGTCAGTGAGTTCATCAGGTTGGCAAAGGTGTTTGCGGGCAATCTGGTAACAGCTGCTGAGCCTTTCCTCGACAAGTTGTAATTTGCTTGGGTCAATCTCAATATTGCTGAGGTAGTGTTCCAGCTCTGATGAGGCTTCTTCCACTTGAATAAGTGCGCCGCGTAATAGCTCTTTTATTCCGTTCCATTGAGAGCTGTCGATGGTTAGGTGGTCGAGCTGTTGTATCGCTTGGCTCAGCTGTTGTTGGATACTATTGTCATCACTTTCTGTTGCTGCTTGGCGAACCCATTCGCCGGTTGTCAGTATCTCGCTGGCGCTTGCAAGTTGCTGTTGTTCTTCTTCAAGTTTGCTGAGTTCACCAGGCTGTAAGTTCAGTTGGTCCAGCTCGTCAACTTGGTATTTAAGGAGTTGAATTTGTGCGTGTTGCTCGGCGCTTTGTTCGCTTGATTGTTGCAAGGTTCGCGCAGAGGCCTGCCAGCATTTAAAGCCTTCTTTAACATTTGTTGCGAGGGATTGCTGGCCGCCGAATAGATCGAGCAGCGGTCCATGATTTTCTTTCTTCAGTAATGTCTGGTGCTCGTGTTGGCCATGAATATCGATCAGTAAGCTGCCAAGCTCGCGAAGCTGGTGTGCAGTGGCAGGCTGGCCGTTCAGATAAGCTCTTGAGCGTCCGGATTGTGTAATCACTCGCCTTAATAGGCACTCTTCACAGGCTTCAAAGTCATTGTTTTCTAGCCATTGTTGCGCAGCAGGTAGATTTTCAATCGAGAATAATGCCGAGATGTCGGCTTTTTCAGTGCCGCTGCGAATCATGTCTGAATCAGCACGGTCGCCGAGCGTTAGGCCTAGAGCGTCGAGTAAAATGGATTTTCCCGCGCCGGTTTCTCCGCTAATAACGCTCATGCCTTGATCGAGTTCTATATCTAACTGATCAATGAGCGTGAAATTTCGAATGCTCAATTGCATCAACATAATAATGCCCTGCAGTTTTTATATGTTTATTTATACAGTAGTTTGTGTCGGCCAGACAAGCATAATTTTAACGAAAGCTTTTTTCTGCGCGTTCTTCCTATTTTCTACTAAAAAATAGGGTTGAATCCTATCCGTATAGCCCCATATACAGCAGTCATTGGTAATAACTGTTTTGGTAAGGTAACCGGAGGTTAGCAATGGCTGACAAAGAAGCTCCCAACGAGGTTGAAGTTGAACAGCAGGCTGAAGAGGCTGTTGTAGAGGGGCAGGCCGCTCCTGAAAGTGGCTCTGAAAACGATAGCGCAGATGATGTCGTGAGTCAGTTGCAAGCTCAGCTTGAAGCCGCAGAAGCGGCTGTGGCTGAAGCGAAAGATCAAGTGTTGCGAGCAAAGGCAGATGAGCAAAATGTCCGTCGCCGTGCTGAGCAAGATGTTGAAAAAGCGCATAAGTTTGCTCTTGAGAAGTTTGTGAATGAGCTTCTACCTGTGTTGGACAGTCTTGAGCGTGCTGCGGATGCTTGTCCTGAAGGCGATGACAGTGTGGATGCGTTGCGTCAAGGCGTGGAAATGACAGCGTCGATGTTTACTGCTGCGCTGAAGAAGTTCTCAGTTGAAGCAATTGACCCTCAGGGGGAACCATTTGATCCGCAGGTGCATCAGGCGATGTCGATGGTTGAAAACCCAGACGTTGAACCGAATACAGTTATTGCAGTGATGCAAAAAGGCTATTTGCTCAATGATCGCTTAGTTCGTCCTGCAATGGTCATGGTCTCAAAGGCCGCGCCAGCGCAAACAGCAAAAATTGATGAGCAGGCTTGAAAGCCAAAAAAGTACACCAATATAGATTAATAAGCTTACAGAATTAACGGTTATTCGTAGTCTGTGAAAGATATCCCAAGAACAACTGGAGTTACAGAAAATGGGTAAAGTAATTGGCATCGACTTGGGAACCACCAACTCCTGTGTGGCCATTCTCGATGGTGAAAAAACAAAAGTAATTGAAAACGCTGAAGGCGATCGTACTACGCCTTCCATTATCGCTTATACCGATGATGGCGAGACGCTGGTCGGTCAATCAGCTAAGCGTCAAGCAGTCACTAACCCTGACAATACATTGTATGCGATTAAGCGTTTGATCGGTCGTCGCTTTAAAGATGATGTTGTCCAAAAAGACATCAAGATGGTGCCTTACAAAATCATCGAAGCTGACAACGGTGATGCATGGGTTAGCGTTAAAGACAACAAGCTAGCGCCTCCTCAGGTTTCTGCGGAAATCTTGAAGAAGATGAAAAAAACGGCGGAAGATTTCTTAGGTGAGCCAGTCACAGAAGCGGTTATTACTGTACCTGCTTACTTCAATGACTCTCAGCGTCAAGCAACGAAAGATGCCGGCAAAATCGCGGGTTTAGATGTTAAACGTATCATCAACGAGCCAACTGCAGCAGCGTTAGCTTACGGTATGGATAAGCAACGTGGTGATCGCACAATCGCGGTTTACGACTTGGGTGGTGGTACATTCGACGTATCAATCATCGAGATTGCTGAAGTTGATGGCGAGCATCAGTTTGAAGTGCTTTCTACCAACGGTGATACATTCCTCGGTGGTGAAGATTTTGACTCTCGCCTGATCGAGTATCTAGCAGCTGAGTTCAAGAAAGAATCTGGTATCGACTTGCACAGCGATCCATTGGCACTGCAGCGTCTTAAAGAAGCAGCAGAAAAAGCGAAGGTTGAACTGTCTTCTAGCCAGCAAACTGACGTAAATCTGCCTTATATTACAGCGGATGCAACAGGTCCTAAGCACCTTAACGTTAAAGTAACGCGCTCTAAGTTAGAGTCGTTGGTGGAAGAGTTGGTTAAGCGTTCTATGGAGCCCTGTGCGCAAGCACTGAAAGATGCTGGCCTATCAGCTTCTGAAATCGACGATGTTATCTTGGTTGGTGGTCAGACCCGTATGCCAATGGTTCAGGAAAAGGTTAAGGAGTTCTTCGGTAAAGAAGCGCGCCGTGACGTTAACCCTGATGAAGCTGTTGCCATGGGTGCGGCAATCCAAGGTGCGGTGCTTTCCGGTGATGTGAAAGACGTCTTGCTACTAGACGTTACTCCGCTAACGCTAGGTATCGAAACAATGGGTGGCGTCGCAACTCCAGTTATTGAGAAAAACACGACGATTCCTACTAAGAAATCGCAGATTTTCTCTACTGCTGACGACAACCAAAGCGCTGTTACCATTCACGTGGTTCAGGGTGAGCGTAAGCAAGCGGCTCAAAACAAGTCGTTAGGTCGTTTCGATCTTTCTGATATCCCGCCAGCACCACGCGGTATGCCGCAAATCGAAGTCAGCTTCGATTTAGATGCGAACGGTATCTTGAATGTATCAGCGAAAGACAAGGCAACTGGTAAAGAGCAGTCGATCGTTATTAAAGCCTCTTCAGGTTTGTCGGATGACGAAATCGAGAAGATGGTACAGGATGCTGAAGCGCATTCAGCAGAAGATAAAAAGTTTGAAGAAATGATCTCAGCGCGCAATGCGGCAGACGGCATGATTCACTCTAGTAAGAAAACACTAGAAGAAGCTGGCGACAAAGCGACAGCTGAAGAAAAAGAAGCAGTCGAAGCGGCGATCACCGAGCTTGAAGAAGCAATGAAAGGTGATGATAAAGACGCCATCGAAAGCAAGACAACAGCCTTGACTGAAGCTATCTCAGCCATTGCGCAAAAGCTTTACGCTGAACAAGCGGCGCAAGCAGAAGCCGCTGGCGGAGCTGAAGCCGAAGAAGCGCAGGCAGACGATGTTGTTGATGCTGAATTTGAAGAAGTGAAAGACGACAAGAAGTAAGTTGTCTTATCGCCTGATTCAGGCGTATCGCCAAGAGCAGGTTGTACTGCTCTTGGCTTATCGGCAACGTTGGTTTTCCTTCGTTGCCGTTTTGCGTTTAGAGATCAGATCTTCTTAGTTGTAAACGAGATACAGTAAACATGGCAAAGCGAGATTATTACGACGTACTAGGCGTATCCAAAGACGCTTCAGGCGGCGACATCAAAAAAGCCTATCGTCGTATGGCGATGAAGTTTCACCCTGATCGTAATCCGGATGATACTGAAGCAGATGAGAAGTTTAAGGAAGCCAGTGAGGCTTACGAAATTCTCTCTGATGACCAGAAAAAAGCGGCCTATGATCAATACGGCCACGCAGGCGTAGACCCTAATTCGGGTGCTGGTGGTTTTGGTGGCGGCCAGGGCGGTTTTGGTGATATTTTCGGTGACGTCTTCGGTGATATCTTTGGCGGTGCTGGTGGCGGCGGTCGAAGTCATGTGCAGCGCGGCTCTGATTTGCGTTACACCATGGAGCTTGACCTAGAAGAAGCGGTTCGCGGTGTCGAAAAGCAAATTCGTGTGCCAACCTTGGTAGGTTGTAAAACCTGTGATGGTAGCGGTGCGAAGCCAGGCTCAACACCAACGCAATGCGGCACCTGTGGTGGTGTTGGTCAAGTACGCATGCAGCAAGGCTTTTTCTCGGTTCAGCAGACTTGCCCTTCTTGTCATGGCCAAGGACAGATCATTAAAGACCCTTGTTCGACCTGCCATGGTCACGGGCGTGTAGAGGAAGCGAAAACCCTGTCGGTTAAAATCCCTGCGGGCGTTGATACCGGCGACAGAATTCGTTTATCTGGCGAAGGTGAGGCGGGTGCGAATGGTGGTCCTGCCGGTGATTTGTTTGTTCAAGTGGCCGTCAAAGATCACGCTATTTTTGAGCGTGACGGACGTAACTTGTATTGCGAAATTCCTATCAGCTTTGTGGATGCAGCGCTTGGCGGAGAAATCGAAGTGCCAACACTTGATGGCCGCGTTAAGCTTAAAGTGCCAGAAGAAACACAAAGCGGTAAATTGTTCCGCTTGCGAGGCAAAGGTGTCGTCCCTGTGAGAGGCGGCAGCGCCGGTGACTTGATGTGCCGTGTACAGGTAGAAACGCCTGTGAGCTTAAACCGTAAGCAAAAAGATTTGCTCAAAGAATTCCAAGCGAGTTTGGAAGGAAAAGATGAAAAACACTCCCCAAAGAAGACGAGTTTCTTTGATGGTGTGAAAAAGTTTTTCGAATAAATTAACCGTAAGTAATTGATAGTAAAGGTGGTCAGGAAAATGACGCGTGTGGCGATTACAGGTGCATCTGGGCGAATGGGTAAGAACCTTTTGCAGGCTGTGCACGAATTTCCAGGCCTCAAAATTACTGCGGCAGTGATCCATCCTGAGAGTTCTCTCGTAGGAAGTGATGCAGGAGAAATGGCAGGTATCGGAAAAATTGGTGTTACCACCGTGACATCACTTGATGCGGTACTGGATGACTTTGACGTGTTGATTGATTTTACATCAATTGAATACACACTCGAAAATATCGCGGCCTGTGTTGCTAATAATAAGAAGATTGTTATCGGCACAACCGGTTTTTCTGAGCAGCAAAAACAACAAATTAAACAAGCGGGTGAGTCAACCGCTGTTGTTTTTGCGCCGAACATGAGTGTTGGGGTCAATGTTTGTCTTAAACTCTTGGCGATGGCAGCAGAGGTTTTGGGTGACGACTATGACGTTGAAGTTATTGAAGCGCATCATCGCCACAAGGTTGATGCGCCCTCAGGCACAGCGTTAAGAATGGGTGAAGTGGTTGCTGATGCTCTAGGTCGCAATTTGAGTGAGTGCGCAGTGTATGGGCGTGAAGGCCATACAGGGGCGAGAACGCAAAAAGAAATTGGTTTTGAAACCATCCGAGCTGGAGATGTCGTAGGCGATCATACGGTCTTGTTTGCTACTGAAGGTGAGCGAGTTGAAATCACCCACAAGGCCAGTAGTCGTATGACTTTTGCAAAAGGTGCTGCGAGAGCTGCAGCATGGTTAGGCGCCAAAGAAAAAGGCCTTTTCGATATGCAGGACATACTGGGTTTAAAATAAGTTTCAAGAAGGCTCTATATTGTTGTCTCAACAGGAAAATATCATTTTATTTTAATATATTTTTGTTTCAGATGGTGATAGAAAGCAACTAACAGACTGGAGAGGGTGTGCTATGCTCAATTCAGTATGGTGAGCTTAATGACCTGTATGCATAACACGTACAAGATCATGAAGATTCTATGAATAAGGAGAAATCAATGAATAAGCTGGTTCTTGTTTCAGCAGCAAGCGCGTTTTTAGCATTACCGACATTGAGCATGGCTCATAGTCCTACTGGCGTTGACGATGATCACGCTGTTTATTGGCACAACTCAGCAGGTGAATACGTTAAAGATGGCGCAGGAAACTGTGTAAAAACGTCTGCTTGGAAACCTGGTACTCAAATCGAAGGCTGTGATGTCATCATGGTTAAAGATGCTGATGGTGATGGTGTTGCGGATGATGCTGATCATTGCCCAGACACTCCAGCGGGTGCGCCAGTTTCTGAAGTTGGCTGCCCTCTAGACAGTGACTGGGATGGCGTTCCTGATTATAAAGATAAGTGCCCAGAAACCTTTGGTGCGGTTGTCGACGCTAATGGCTGTGTTGCTGCACCGGACATGGTGTTGATGGAAGTAGACTTGAAAGTTAACTTTGCAATTGATTCTGCAAAAATTAACTCAGACTATGAAGGCGACATCGAAAAAGTTGCAAACTTCATGAAGAAGTCTGAAGGCTCTACGGTTTACATCGAAGGCCACACAGATAGCACAGGTACTGAAGCTTACAACAAGGCGCTTTCTCACAAGCGTGCAGAAGCTGTTGCCGGTACGCTTATCTACCAATTTGGTATCGATGAGAAGCGTGTAAATGCGATGGGCTATGGTGAGTCTCGTCCAGCTGCTGATAACAAAACTGCAGAAGGTCGTGCGAAGAACCGTCGTGTAACGGCTGTTGTTAAAGGTATGGTTGAAAAATAATCGTCCTTAGCTCTTTTAAAAAGCCCTGCATTGCGGGGCTTTTTTGTGCCGGTCGATAAAGCATTTTATTGTGAATACTGGTTTTTCCTGCTTTTTTTCGATCCATAAATTGTTTTTCCAATTTACATTACATACGGCCTTCATGATGTGGATATAAAAAGCCGGATCAGTTAGAATTGTTAAAATTTAGCGCGGTTCAAATCAAACACGAATTCTATTCAGAAAAGCGGGATGCAGAGTACTTTGCATCTCGCTTTTTTGCAGATAAAAGAGTGCTTTTAGGTTTTTCTTGTAGGTTCTTTTATAAAGCGTATGTTTTGTAAAATGCTTACGCGCGACTAAACTTCTAGATGGTTTTTATGGTGGGAGAAGGTAAGTTGACTAAACCAGCTATCCTAGCTTTGGCTGACGGCAGTGTCTTTAAAGGCACATCAATTGGTGCTGAAGGACAAACTATAGGGGAAGTAGTTTTTAATACGGCTATGACAGGTTATCAGGAAATCCTGACTGACCCTTCTTATGCTCGCCAAATAGTAACGTTGACTTACCCTCATATTGGTAACACTGGAACCAATGATGAAGACACTGAGGCCACGCAAGTATGGGCCGCAGGATTGGTCATTCGGGACCTGCCGTTGCTAGCCAGTAGCTGGCGGAATGAAAAACCACTGGATCAATATTTAACCGATAACAATATCGTCGGGATTGCTGATATTGATACTCGACGCCTAACGCGTATCTTACGAGAGAAAGGTGCACAAAGTGGTTGTATCATCGCTGGTGACCATATTGATGAAGCGAAGGCGTTAGAATTGGCTAAAGGTTTCTCCGGACTCAAAGGTCTTGATCTAGCAAAAGAAGCCTCAGTTTCAGAATCCTATGAATGGGAAGCAAAAAGCTGGGATTTAGTCGACGGTTATACCAACGCCGTTGCTGCTGATCAGCCTTACCATGTTGTGGCTTATGACTACGGTGTAAAACACAATATTTTGCGCATGTTGACTGATCGCGGTTGTCGAGTGACAGTAGTGCCTGCCCAGACTCCTGCAAGCGAAGTGTTAGCAATGAATCCCAATGGCGTTTTCTTATCGAACGGCCCGGGTGACCCTGAGCCTTGCACTTATGCTATTGAAGCGATTAAGCAAGTTCTTGAAACAGATCTTCCTGTATTTGGTATTTGCTTAGGCCATCAACTGCTGGCTTTAGCCAGTGGTGCTTCTACCGTTAAGATGAAATTTGGTCATCACGGTGCCAACCATCCAGTTCAAGATGTGAAGTCTGGTGTTGTAATGATTACTAGCCAAAACCATGGTTTTGCCGTTGATGAATCGACAATGCCTGCGCACTTAGCAACGACACACAAATCACTCTTTGATGGTTCATTGCAGGGAATTGAACGGACAGACAAGCCAGCCTTTAGTTTCCAAGGCCACCCAGAAGCAAGTCCGGGGCCACACGATGTAGCGCCATTGTTTGATCGCTTTATTGAGTTAATGAGCCAGCGGGCTTAATACTTTTGATAAAGCGAGTAAGACCAAAGCGATAAAGACAAATTGATACCAGCCTTGCGCTGGCCACCGAATCCACAGACCGGTTTAGATCAATGCCAAAACGTACAGACATTAAAAGTATTCTGATAATCGGCGCAGGCCCAATAGTGATTGGTCAGGCGTGTGAGTTTGACTATTCGGGTGCTCAAGCCTGTAAAGCTCTACGAGAAGAAGGTTATCGGGTTATTCTGGTTAACTCGAACCCAGCAACCATCATGACTGATCCAGCGATGGCCGACGCAACCTATATCGAGCCGATTCAATGGCAGACGGTAGCGAAGATTATTGAAAAAGAACGCCCTGATGCGTTATTGCCGACTATGGGTGGTCAAACGGCACTTAATTGTGCCCTTGATCTGGACCGTGAAGGGGTCTTGAAAGAGTTTGGTGTGGAAATGATCGGTGCAACACAGGATGCCATCGACAAAGCGGAAGACCGTGATCGTTTCGATAAAGCGATGCGCAATATCGGTCTTGAATGCCCACGTTCAGCTATTGCTCACACCATGGAAGAAGCTCTCGCTGCACAAAAAGAATTAGGCTTTCCATCGATCATCCGCCCTTCATTTACCATGGGTGGTTCTGGCGGTGGTATTGCGTATAACAAAGAAGAATTTATTGAGATCTGTGAGCGTGGTTTAGACCTTTCTCCAACCAACGAACTTTTGATTGATGAGTCGTTGATCGGTTGGAAAGAGTACGAAATGGAAGTGGTGCGCGACAAGAATGATAACTGCATTATCATCTGTGCCATTGAAAACTTTGACCCAATGGGCGTGCATACCGGTGACTCAATCACCGTTGCTCCTGCTCAAACGCTGACAGATAAAGAATATCAAATCATGCGCAATGCCTCTTTGGCAGTGCTGCGTGAAATCGGTGTAGAAACCGGTGGTTCAAACGTTCAGTTTGGCATGGACCCTAAAACCGGTCGTTTAGTGGTTATTGAAATGAACCCGCGTGTTTCGCGTTCGTCCGCGTTAGCGTCGAAAGCCACGGGCTTCCCGATTGCCAAAGTCGCTGCTAAGTTAGCGATTGGTTACACATTAGATGAATTGCAGAACGATATTACGGGTGGTCAAACGCCAGCATCGTTCGAGCCTTCAATCGATTATGTTGTGACAAAAATTCCTCGCTTTGCCTTTGAAAAGTTCCCGCAGGCTAATGATCGACTGACGACACAAATGAAATCAGTCGGTGAAGTCATGGCTATTGGCCGTACGTTTCAAGAGTCTATGCAAAAAGCGATGCGCGGCTTAGAAGTTGGTGTTGACGGTTTTAATTCCTTAATTGATCTTAATGCTGAAGAAGCCCGTGAAACGATTATTCGTGAATTGAAAACACCAGGCGCTGACCGTTTGTGGTATGTGGCAGATGCCTTACGTTCAGGCCTAAGTGTTGATGACATTTACGAAATTTGCGGCATTGATCCTTGGTTCTTGGTGCAAATTGAAGACCTCGTTAAAGACGAGAGTAATTTGGCGCAACAGCCTATTGCTGAACTCACTCAAGAAAAAGTGTTCCGTTTGAAGCGTAAAGGCTTCTCGGATTCGCGCCTTGCTGAATTGCTAGGTGTTAGCGAAAAAGCATTCCGTAAGCACCGTCACAGTCTAGGTGTTCGCCCCGTTTATAAGCGTGTTGATACTTGTGCGGCAGAGTTTGCGACTGATACGGCGTACATGTATTCCACGTATGAAGAAGAGTGTGAAGCTAACCCCTCTAGCCGTGACAAAATTATGGTATTGGGCGGTGGTCCAAACCGTATTGGCCAAGGTATTGAGTTTGACTATTGCTGCGTACATGCTGCTTTAGCGATGCGTGAAGACGGTTACGAAACCATCATGGTTAACTGCAACCCTGAAACAGTTTCTACGGATTACGACACTTCTGACCGCCTGTTCTTTGAACCGGTAACATTGGAAGATGTGTTGGAAATCGTCAATGTTGAACAGCCAAAAGGCGTGATCGTTCAATACGGTGGGCAAACCCCATTGAAACTAGCGGTAGCGCTTGAAGAAGCGGGTGTGCCAATTATTGGTACCTCACCAGAAGCAATTGACCGTGCAGAAGATCGTGAACGTTTCCAGCAGATGATCCAGCGCCTCGGGCTTAAACAACCTGAAAATGCGACTGTTCGAAGCTTAGAAGAAGCCGTCACTAAAGCGGATAAAATTGGATATCCAATGGTGGTTCGTCCTTCCTACGTACTCGGTGGTCGAGCGATGGAAATTGTTTATAACGAGCAGGAATTGCGTCGTTATATGAACGAGGCCGTGCAAGTATCTAATGACGCGCCAGTATTGCTAGACCGTTTCTTAAGCAGTGCGATTGAAGTTGATATCGATGCAGTTTGTGACGGTAAACAAGTGGTCATTGGTGCCATCATGCAACACATCGAGCAGTGTGGTGTTCACTCTGGTGACTCTGCGTGCTCGCTACCGCCTTACAACTTGGCGGCTGACGTACAAGATGAAATGCGTGATATTGTTGCGGCAATGGCGCTTGAGCTTGGTGTGGTCGGTTTGATGAATACGCAGTTAGCGTATCAAGACGGTGAAATCTACGTTATCGAAGTTAACCCTCGCGCCTCACGTACAGTACCATTTGTTTCTAAATGCATTGGTGTTTCGTTGGCAAAAATTGCTGCACGAGCAATGGCTGGTGTTAGTTTAGAAGAACAAGGTTTCACGCAGGAAATTATTCCTAGCTATTACTGTGTGAAAGAAGCGGTATTCCCATTCAACAAATTCCCAAGCGTTGATCCTATTCTCGGCCCTGAAATGAAGTCGACAGGTGAGGTGATGGGCGTTGGTGCGACCTTTGGTGAAGCCTTTGGTAAAGCGCATCGTGCTACTAATGAGGTCTTACCAAAAGCAGGCAAAGCCTTTGTTTCGGTACGCGACGTGGATAAAGCCGAGGTGGTTTCTATTGCGCGTTCTTTAGTCGACCTAGGCTTTGAGCTGGTAGCGACGGGCGGCACCCATAAGCTATTAATCGCGCAGGGTTTAGAGGCTGAACGCGTTAATAAAGTAGCGGAAGGCCGACCAAATATCGTCGACATGATCAAGAACGAAGAAATCGCTTATGTGATCAATACCACAGAGGGACGTCGTGCGATTGCCGACTCTGCTGAGATTCGCCGTTCTGCCTTACAAAATAAAGTCCCTTACACAACGACGTTGGCCGGCGCTGAAGCAGAAGTGCAAGCGCTGCAGTTTGGTGAAGAGAAAGAAGTCCGTCGTTTACAAGATATTCATGCAGGTGTTTATTCATGAACAAATATCCAATGACATTGTTGGGCGAAAAAAACTTACGAGAAGAATTAGTTCAGCTAAAGACCATTGATCGTCCAAAAGTGATTCAAGATATTGCTACGGCTCGTGAGCATGGGGATTTGAAAGAAAACGCTGAATACCATGCAGCCCGTGAGCAGCAAGGCTTTATCGAAGGTCGGATTCAAGAAATCGAATCCAAGTTATCTACTGCTCAAGTGATTGATGTGACAAGCATTCCGCACACCGGGAAAGTTATTTTCGGCACCACGGTTGATATCATTAACCTCGACACTGATGAAGAGTTAACCTATCAGATTGTTGGCGATGACGAAGCGGATGTAAAAGCGAATAAGATTTCAGTTAATTCGCCAATAGCTCGAGGCCTGATTGGTAAGGAAGAAGGTGATGTTGCCGTGATTACAACCCCCGGTGGAAAGGTTGAATATGAAATTGATCAGGTTCGTCATGTGTAAATAAATTTGATTACACTGCTATAGAAGCCAGCTTTTGCTGGCTTTTTTTATGGCTGGCCTATACTGAAAGTGTGTGCTGAGGCGCTTGTTTTCTATTTATATCAGGTTGGAAACAAGGATAAACTACGATCATGGATATGCATGAACTTTCTGAAATGTTGGCTGAAGCTGATTTTCTATGGCGAGAAATTGCAGTAGGAGATTATGTTCAGGTCGAAGATCCGGTTGTTGAACGCGGCGGTGAGCTTTTATCGGTTGGTAAGGAGTATCTGTTATTGGCCAAAGAAACCTCTCCTACAGGCACTAAAAGTTTTATTACGGAAACCAATATTCAAGGTGAAGTTGTTAGGGTTTACCCCATTTCAGTCTGTAACTATCGACGCTACCAAGAGACTCATCATTGTTAATATGATTATTCGATCACTCCTCGTTTTTTTATCATTCCTACTCAGCACTTCTGTTTACGCTCAGCAAGTGGCAGATGCTATCGCACCAGAATCAACCAGTAATACTGTGGTTAAAACAGTGGAAAAGGCTAGTGACTTTATGGTGGTGACCGCCAATCCATATGCTTCACAAGTCGGTTATCGCGTGTTGCAAGAGGGTGGCAATGCAATTGATGCCATGGTGGCAATACAGGTGATGCTTGGTTTAGTCGAGCCACAGTCCTCTGGTTTAGGTGGTGGTGCTTTTACGCTCTTCTACGATGCTAAAACAAAGCGGCTGCACACTTTTGACGGGCGAGAAACCGCGCCGATGAAGGCAAAAGCTACGCTATTTATTGATGAAGCTGGCGAACCTCTTGCGTTTTATGATGCTGTTGTGGGAGGGCGCTCTGTTGGGACTCCGGGTACACCGCGGTTACTAGGTGACCTACACCGTCGCTTTGGGTCGCAAACACTGGATGCGCTCTTAAAACCAACGGTTAGCTTGGCGACTAACGGCTTCACTGTCTCACCTAGGCTCGCCTCTGCCATTGCGGCGGATGGTGACCGACTGAAGACAGACCCAGAAACTGCCGCTTATTTTTTTAATGCAGACGGTTCACCTTTGCAAGAAGGTCACAACTTACAAAATAGCGCTTACGCTAAAACCTTAATGATGCTGGTGAGCGGCGGTTTTGATGCTTTTTATCAAGGTGATATTGCTCGTGATATTGTGGATAAGGTCACGCAAGCTGACAATCCTGGCGTTTTATCCCTTAACGACTTGTCTCAATATCAGGTTATTGAACGAGAGCCGGTTTGCTTTGACTATCAGCAATCAACTATTTGCGGCATGGGGCCACCAAGCTCTGGCGCGCTGACTTTGGGGCAAATTTTTGGTGTGCTTGAGCATTTTGACTTATCGGGATTTTCTGAAAACGATGTGCTCGGCTGGCACCTATTAGGCGAAGCCTCTCGTCTGGCGTTTGCGGATCGAGGGATGTATATGGCGGATAGTGACTTCGTTAACATGCCGGTGGGCTTGTTAGATAAAGAGTATTTAGCAAGTCGTGCCAAACTGATCAACAAAGACCAAGCCCTCGAGACTGTTGAAGCAGGCAAGCCTCCTTTCGTCACCACAAAGAATGCCTACGATGAAAGTATTGAACTACCATCGACTAGCCATTTTGTGATTGTTGATCGTGACGGCAGCGTCGTTTCTATGACGACAACCATAGAAAATGGTTTTGGGTCTCGTTTAATGACGAATGGTTTTTTGCTTAATAATGAACTGACCGATTTTTCGTTTAGAGCCGAAAAAGATGGGAAACCTATCGCGAATAGAATAGAACCGGGTAAACGTCCCCGTTCATCGATGGCGCCAACCATCGTCTTTCAAGACGGTCAGCCTTATTTAGCAATAGGCTCGCCAGGTGGTTCACGGATTATTGGTTATGTGGCTAAAACGTTGGTGGCCCATTTATCTGGAGGAGTCCCTATTCAGCAAGCGATTAACCTTCCTCATGGTGTTAAACGTTTCGCAGATTATGACCTTGCCGAGAACAAGGCTTTAGACTCATTGGCAGAAGCCTTAGGGCAGTTAGGCCATCAGGTCGTGCGTCGAGATTTAAATTCAGGGTTGCATGCGATACGAATTACAGCCGACGGCTTAGAAGGCGCTGCTGACCCTCGTCGAGAAGGTCAGGCTTTGGGCGATTAGTGAGGTTGCTTACAGTGGGTCAGAGAATGTTTGTCCTGAAATCGCTGGATGAAAGATCGGCTGAATCACGTTGCCAACAGGGTCAGTGCAATGAAAACTGCGTGCGCCGTCGGTATGATCATGAGGTTTATCAAGCAAGTTAACACCTTCCTCTTGCATAAATTCAAACCATTCTTGCAACTCTTCCTTAGTGTTTACAATGAATCCAAAATGGTCGAGGTATTGGGTTCCGGTTCTTTCACCTTCTTTCAAGCGGCCTAATGACAAGTTGTCATTACCTAGGGTTAGATAAATCAGGTTGTCATTAGCAATACGCATAATTTCCATACCGAGAATCTCAGTATAAAACTTCACGCACTCTTCAAACTTAGGTACTACCAATGCTAAGTGACGGAGACCATTAAACGGTGCAGGACGGTTTGCCATGTAATTGCCTTTGATGTTGTGTCTGTAATCGTTAAATTTATGCCTGAAACCTTTCGCTGTAACTTTTTCGTTGTAACCTTTTCGTAGTAATTTTCTGTCAGTTACTTTGTTTCAGTTTACTATAATTTGTTATGGTAACTGCCCTGTTAATTGATGCCAACCGGAGGCAGCAGATGTATTGCATCATCGTTAAAAACCAAGTGAAAGAAGGTACTCGAGAAAAGTACCTTGAGGCTATGTTACCTAACGCGAAAGCATCTTTAGAAAACGAGCCTGGTTGTCTTGTTTTTGATGTATTGGAAGCGCGGGAAGAGCCTAATACCTTTTATTTATATGAAGTTTATGAAAGCACTGATGCTTTAGAGGTTCACAAGCAAACGGATCATTATAAAAACAGCCGTCCGGTATTAAGCGAAATTGTGGAAAGTGTTTCAGTGATTCGTTCTGATGTACTGGCGATGAATCCTGAAAGCCGGTAATGATGAAGAATCTTACGTAACTTGCCTCCTTAGGGTAAAAGGCGTCTAATCGTTAGATAAGGTTGTCACATTTAGGCGCTAAGCGGCTTTCTTTCGTCATTTTATAATGGATTCAAGCGCGTTGACCGTCTAAGGAAGGGGTTTAAGCAAATGACTAGCCATATTCTGATTGTTGATGATATCAGTGAGAATATTCAGGTGGCGATGAGCATTCTCAAAGAGGATAATTACGATTTCTCTTACGCTACAGACGGTGAGTCAGCCTTAGCTCTAGTTAGTGATCACTCATTTGATCTTATTCTGCTTGATATTATGATGCCGGGCCTCGATGGCTTTGAAGTCTGTAGGCGTCTCAAAGAACGTGCCTATTCCTCAGAAATTCCTGTTATTTTTCTAACCGCCAAGTCTGATGTTGATGCCATTGCTAATGGCTTTGCCGTTGGTGGAATGGATTACATCATCAAGCCTTTTCATGCCAATGAACTGTTGGCACGGGTAAAAACACACCTCGATTTGTACCATGCGAAACAGGTCTTAAAAAACCACAACTTATCGTTGCAGATGAAAGCTAAGCGAACAGAGCAGCGCCTACTGACTGAGCTAGAAGAGTCGCAAAAAGAAATGATCTATATGCTCACGGAGTTGATGGAATTTACCTCTGATGAGACCGGCAAACATATTAAGCGGGTGGCTGAGCACGCACGGCTGTTGGCGCATTATCATCCTGCTTTATCAGAAAGTGATGCTGAGGTCTTATTCCATGCAGCACCAATGCATGATATTGGAAAAGTTTTGATTCCCGAGGCTATTTTACATAAGCCAGGGCGTTATACCGCCGAAGAATTTGATGTCATGAAAACGCATACGACCAAAGCCCATGAATTTCTTAAGCGGTCACGACGAAAGATTATGAAAGCGGCGGATCTTATTGCTTATCAGCATCATGAAAAGTGGGATGGTAGCGGTTATCCACAAGGCTTAAAAGGAGAAGAGATCCATCTCTATGGCCGTGTTGTTGCGTTAGCCGATGTTTTTGATGCGTTATCTCACAAGCGAGTCTATAAAGAAGCGTGGAGTATTGAGCAGACGCTAGAATATATTACTGCGAATCGTGGTATTCACTTTGATCCAACGTTGGTGGATATTTTGCTGTCTCATCTTGATGAGTTTCTTAAAATTGCTGAAATGTAGATGGGCTTTACTGTTGTTGCTTATCTGGCATCAGATAAGCATTGCAGCCATTGAGTTATCATATGACGAAAAAAGATGGGTTGCCGACAACCCAGTCGTGACCGTTGCTGTTGATCCTGCTTGGGGGCCCTTTTCTTACATTGATGAGCAGGGGCAGGTTCAAGGATTTTCCCATCACTTGTTAAAACAAGCGCTTGAACCTTTAGGGTTAACATTGAAGTATCACTTTGGCCAATGGAGTGATTTGTACGCGAAAAGTATAGCCGGTGAAATTGATGTTCTTCCTGCCCTGGGATATACCGATGAAAGAGCACAGTCACTTCATTTTACCAAAGCATATTACAACTCCTACGAATATATCTTTATTAACCAAGACAAGCTTAATAATGTTCGGCCCGATTTAGCCGGGCTAGTGGCAGCGATGCCGAAAGGCTATGACACCACAGAAAAGCTTGGTCGACACTACCCGGCGCTAAATATTCTTGAAGTAGATAACCCGGATGCGGCGATTCAAACTGTACTAGACGGGCGTGCAGATGTGGTCGTCGATAACTATTCGGTGCTGTTCTATAAGCTTAAAACGTTAGGTGTCGACGCTATCGTCCCCTATCGAGCATTAGGCTCGACACCGCTCTATATGGCAACACCAAAAGCAAATCCAGAATTGCATGGAATTTTAGACAAGGCGTTGGACGCGATCACATCGCAGCAAAAAACAGCCTTGATGAATACCTGGGTGCTGAAGAAAACACCCTTAAAAGAACCAAGGTTAGCACTAACTCCTGCTGAGGAAGCATGGATCGAGTATAAGCCTGATGTTGTTTTAGGTGCAGATTTAGATTGGCGACCGTTTGAATTTAAAAACGCGGAGGGCGGTCATTCTGGCATTGCTGCGGATGTATTAGAAATCGTTAGCCGGTTAACAGGGTTGAATATTACGGTTAGGCCTGGAATTTGGGCTGAGGTGTTAGCGCAAGCGAGAGCGGGTGAGATAGATGGCTTAGCCGCAGCGGTGAATACTGAATCCCGCCGAGAATTTTTGCTGTTCACTGAACCATTTGCGGATATCCCAATGGTTATCTTTGTTCGGGAAGAGGAGACCAACCTTCATTCTCTGGATGATCTGAAAGCTAAAACGGTTGCCCTGACGAAGGGGAGCTACATTGGCGAATGGTTAAGAACTGCTTATCCCAGTATTACTTTACTTGAGGAAACGACAAACACGAATGCGCTGGAACAGGTAGCCTACGGGAATGCTGATGCATATCTCGGTAATTTAGCTGTTGCTCGTAATATCAGCCAGCAGAACTTACTCACGAATTTGAAAATCATCGGTAGTGTAGAAAACAATTCGACACGAGTCAGTGTGGCAATCGATAAGGAACAGCCGCTTCTCGAGTCGATTATCCAAAAAGCATTGGATGCTATTCCTCAGGAAACCTATAACCAAATTTTGCGGCGCTGGTCTGCCGGTGAAGAGAG
>JBLXCH010000001.1:40492-42412 GCA_048265065.1 Motiliproteus sp.
GGCTAAAAAAGTTCATAGTAGTAAGCAGCTAGAGGAGCTGGCAAGCAACCAGTTTGCCGACGTCATCGTTGGCGATAGGGGTGACATTATCCTCTCGCAAGGTTATATCCCTTCAGACACTTTGATGAGTACGCCAATCGTTATTCTGATGAAGAGCAAGGCCCATTTCGTGAGTGACCTTCCTGAAATTGGCGCACTACCCATTGCTCTTCCTACCGGCTTTGGTTTCACAGAGCGCGTGCGTAATAGATACCCTCAATCGTCTTTTGTAGAAGTGGCCTCCGTTGGTGATGGTCTAGAGTCCTTGAGACGCGGTAATGTAAGAGCGTTGGTGTTACCTATGAACCAGGCTTCTTATAATTTACAGTTGCAGCGTTTTTCAGGACTGAAAATCGTCGGTAAAACAACTGTATCCCTAGAGCACGTGCTCTTTGTTGATAGAAGTAAGCCTGAGCTCCACAGTGCGATCAATCATGCGTTGCAAACCATATCGGCGCCGAGAATACGTGAACATTTATCGCGCTACAATGAAATTGATTTTGCAGAGAAAATAGATTTTGAATTGATCTACCAGGTCGTCGGTGTCTGTCTGTTATTTTTGATCGGAACACTTTACTGGAATCGCAAACTTTCGACAGAAATCGCTGAGCGAAAAGCTATGTCGAAGGCCTTAGAGCAAGAAAAAAAGAACTTCCAGACACTGTTTGACGAAGCTTACGTAGGTAACGTTATTTTGCAGTTTGGCTATTATATCCGGTGTAATAAGGCCGCATTGGGCATGCTCGGACTCCCTGAAGATAGCGCTTTTATTAATCAATCAGTGGGGGTGTGGTCGCCGGAATTTCAAGCAGATGGCGAGCGCTCTGAAACCAAGATTAAGCGTTATCTTGCAGAATGTTTCAATAAAGGATACAGCAATGTGGAGTGGCAGTTGCTGACTGCGACCAATGAGCTCTTGTGGATAGATGTTGGCTGTACACGGATAATCTACGATGGAAAGCCGTCCGTTTTCATGGTTTGGCGAGATATTAATGAGCAAAAACACCTGCAAGAGCAGCTAGAGGCTGCAAAAGCGGAGGCAGAGGTAGCGAACCAAGCTAAGTCTGAATTTTTGGCCAATATGAGCCATGAAATTAGAACCCCCATGAATGCGATTGTAGGTTTTACCGAGCTGTTAAGTGAGCAGCTTGATCAGCCGCGTCTGCGCTCATATGTCAAAACAATCCGCAGTTCAGGTAAAACCTTACTTTCATTGGTTAATGATATTTTGGACTTATCGAAAGTAGAGGCGGGTAAGCTAGAGTTGCATAATAGGCCGACCAACTTACACAGTTTATTCAATGATATAGCAAATATTTTCATGATGGCTGCACGAGATAAGGGCGTTGATATTGTTATTAATACTGACCCTAACATGCCTGCTAGTTTGTTGTTGGATGAAGTGAGGTTACGGCAAATTGTTATTAACCTTGTGGGTAATGCAGTTAAATTTACGCATGAAGGTTATATCAACATTACGGTTAGGACAGAGAGTTCTTCAGATGAACGATCGCAGATCACGTTAAAAGTTATTATTGCCGATAGTGGAATAGGGATTCCTCAAGATCAGTTGGACACAATATTTGCTGCATTTGCTCAGCAGGAAAAGCAGGATTCAAAAAAGTACGGTGGTACCGGGTTAGGGCTATCAATTAGTGCGCGTTTAACCCAAATGATGGGTGGAGAAATCCAGGTCGAAAGTTGTCTAGGTAAAGGCACCACTTTTGTTGTTGAGATACCTGATATTAATGTTGCAAGTCTTCAGTCAGAAGTGAACGTGGTTCAAGAAAAGGTAGGGTTTAGCCAGATTCTCTTTGAGCCGGCAAGGGTGCTAGTTGTCGATGATATTCCTGACAATCTGGAACTACTGGTCGCCAGTTT
>JBLXCH010000001.1:42512-103245 GCA_048265065.1 Motiliproteus sp.
CAGATTCTCTTTGAGCCGGCAAGGGTGCTAGTTGTCGATGATATTCCTGACAATCTGGAACTACTGGTCGCCAGTTTTGAGGACACGCTTATTGATGTAGATACCGCGAAAAATGGGCAGGAAGCCCTTGATAAAGCGCTTGCGGAGAGTTTTGATCTTGTCTTGCTGGATATACGTATGCCGGTTATGGATGGTTCTCAAGCGGCTCAAGCCATTAAAAAAGCGCGCCCAGATTTACCTATTGTCGCGCTGACAACATCAGTGATTCGTGAGGAATATCATTCTTATCAAAATGATTGTTTTGATGGGCAGCTGAGAAAACCGGTATTACGGCAAGAGTTATTTACTGAATTGACGCGTTTTCTACCGTATACAGTGGATTCTAAGAAAATCAATGATCAAGTCCAAGAACTCAGTGATGAAAATAAGCGTCAGTTACCCAAGGTTCTCGATGCGCTTTCTGATCAAATTCCGATTTATTATCGGCAAGCTATGCAATCGAAAAATCTTAAACATATTAAAGTGTTCTGTGATGAATTAACGCTCGTTGCTCAGCGTTTTGAAATGCCCATATTAGAAAGTTATTGCCATGAGTTGCGCGAAGCTATCGATGCGTTCGATATCGCAGACATCGAACGGTTGATGACGCGTTATGTAGAAATTGAGCAGTATTTGGAAAATGTCTGAAGTTAATTTGCCTACCGTGGTTAGCGCTTATGATGAGTTGATAAAGGCCAGCGAGTAACCCAATCTCAATGTATGATGACATACAGTCCTGTCAATTAGCACGAAACTAAAGCTATCAAGTAAGCTCAACATTAGGATCACTTCTTTTGTATCTTTGCCAAGCAGACACGCAATAATGGAACCTATGGCTACGCCAATGCCGCCGTCGAAGCAGCTTATGATCGTCACGTGTCATGAATGTGAGCACGAGGCACACCTACCGTCGCTACCGAATAAACATCAGGCGTTGTGCGCCCGCTGCGGTTATCGGATCACGGCTTATCGGCAACATGCTATGCAGTGGGTCTGTGCGTTAGCCTTATCAGCATTGATTTTTTTGGTCGTATCAATGCCGTTTGAGTTTTTGTCGTTTAGTGCGAGTGGCCAATATCAGCAGATTGATATCATCGGGAGCATCTTGCTTTTATTTGCACAAGACTACGCCATTTTAGGCATCATAATGGCGAGCAGTATTGTGGTGCTTCCTGCCTTTATTTTGCTGTCTATTTTATCTTTGCTTGTGCCATTGCAGCTAGGCTTTGTGGTGCCAAGAGCGAATCAGTTGGTAAACTTTGTTTTTGCACTTTTACCGTGGGCCATGGCTGAAATCTTTCTAGTTGGTGTTCTGGTCAGTTTAGTGAAAATCAGCTCGCTGGCGGATGTTGGTATTGGTTTGTCTTTCTATGCTTTTTTGCTGTTTACGCTGAGCATGACTGCCATGTTATTGTTTTTAGATGAGCATCAGTTGCGACAAGCGTTTGATAGTCACAAACACCCAAGAAAACCGCTGAATGCCTCAAAGAGCATCCAAACCACATGGGCGTTACTTATCACCGCGGTGTTGCTTTATATTCCTGCAAACTTGCTGCCGATCATGGTGACAGACACCTTGGGTAACGAAGCGCCAAGTACCATCGTTGGCGGTGTGATCTTGCTTTGGAAGGCTGGTTCCTACCCTATTGCGATGATTATTTTTATTGCTAGTGTTTTGGTGCCCGTGGCGAAAATTGCGATTCTGTGTTGGTTAAATTTTGGTGTGCAGTTTGATCGACAGGAGCTTAAAAGAGAACGTATGAAGTGGTATCGCTTCACCGAATTTATTGGTCGTTGGTCAATGATTGATGTATTTGTTGTTGCCGTATTAGTGAGCCTGATTCAATTAGGAAATGTAATGAGTATTCATCCAGGGCATGCAGTAGTCGCGTTTTGCGCGGTGGTGATTGTCACCATGCTAGCGGCGATGTCATTTGATACCCGACTAATTTGGCAAGCGGAGGTTACTGCTGGTGAGTGAGTCAACAACGCAAACTTCTGCGGAAGAATCCGCTGTTGTTAATGGTGTGTTAGTCAAACCGGTTAAAGGAATCTCCAAAATTTGGTTTGTGCCTCTTGTTGCGCTATGTATCGGCTTGTGGATGGTGTACTACCAATGGAGCAGTCAAGGGCCGTTGATCGTCATTGAGTTTGCAGACGCCACCGGCTTGGAAGTTGGGAAAACTAAAATTAAAACCAGAAGCGTCGATGTCGGTCTGGTGAAAGAAATCGAACTAACTGACGATTTGCAGGGGGTGTTGGTCACCGCCAGAATGAATGCCAATGTAGGCTCTTTGTTACACAAAGATAATCAATTTTGGGTGGTTACGCCGCGTATTTCATTAAAAGGCGTATCAGGCTTAAATACCTTGCTGTCTGGCCCTTACATCAATATGGCTCCAGGTCGAGCCCAAGACAAGAGCACGCATTTTACCGCCTTGGCTTCACCGCCGATAACGCCCGCAGGCACTCCCGGCTTGCATATCACGCTTAATAGTAATGCTGAATTTGCCTATAAGGCTGGTGACCCTGTGATATATAAAGGGTTAAAAGTCGGAGAGATAGAGGAAACGTTTTTTAAGTTTGATGAGCGTGTGGTGTATTACAACACCTTTATTAATGCTCCGTACCATAAGCTAATCACAGGAAATACGCGTTTTTGGGATGCCAGTGGCGTGCAACTTAAGGTGGGTGCTGGTGGTGTCGTGCTGGACACAGGAAGTATCGAAAGCCTGCTCACAAACGGGGTAACCTTTGGGGTACCTGAAGGAGTCTCTCCAGGGGAACCCATCAGCGATGGTAGTTACTTTGATATACACAAATCTTATGATGAAGCGATTGCTCAGCGCTACAAACAAAGTGCTGAGTTTGCTGTCTTAGTAAAAGATACTGTTAGAGGGTTGCAGGTTGGGGCGCCGGTAGAATATCGCGGCTTAAAAATAGGCCGAGTGGAAGCAATTAATCCGCCAGAAATTACTGCTGAATTACGAGCGAGTAAGAGTTTTGATATTCCCGTCATTATTAGTATTCAACCGGGCAGGGTTAACCAACCTGATAATGAAGAAGGCGTCAGCGCGCTTAAGGACAAACTGGGTGATTGGGTGAGCGGTGGTCTAAGAGCTTCATTAAAAACAGGTAACTTGCTCACAGGTGCCTTGTTTGTCGATCTGCAACATTACCCAGATGAACAGCCTGAAGTGGTTGGTCAGTTATTAGATTACGATGTAATCCCTTCGATCAGCGATGGATTGGCTCAAATTACAACGAAAGTTTCTGCGGTGCTCGACAATATCAATCAAATTAAACTGCAGAGCATTGGCGACAACACCAATGCCTTGCTGGTTAAAATGACGCAAACGGCAGAATCATTGAAGCAGACCAGTGAAGCGGTAGAAGGTTTAGTGGCGAGTATTCAGGGTGATGAAATCAATGACCAACTGCTTGAAGCCGTCGCTAATCTAAGTCAGCTTACCAAGGACTTTTCTGCAGGCTCTGAGAGCTATGAACAAATTAATCAGACGTTACAGACTATCCAGCAAACAATGAAAGATATGCAGCCGCTGCTATTACAGCTGAATAACAAACCGAACAGTCTGATTTTCACCAATGGTAATGAAGGTCAAAGAATTGAACCGAAAGCATCAGGTCGAACACAAAGTGTTGCCCCTAAAGGAGCTAATTGATATGCGCTTTATCGCACTGTTTTTGCTACTTTCAGGTTTGCTGGCCTGTGGTGCACAACCGCAGCAGAGCGTGAACTATTACCTGCTCTATACGCCAAGCCAGCAAGCTGATGCTGTTACATTCAGTGCGAAAGCGAAAAAGGTCTGGTTGAATAAAGTCGTCGTGGCGGACTATCTCAAACAGTCCAGCTTAACGATGCAAGTCAATGAAAATCAAATGTATTTCTCCCGGCAAGATGTTTGGGCAGAAAGCTTAGACTCCGCTATTTATAAAGCGCTCCTAACTGATTTAAATAAAGATGCAAAAAGACAGTTTGTTGGCGATGCTGGAAACGGCACAGGGAAAATCCAACCTTCTGTGACCGTGCAATTTGATTACTTCCACGCAACCGATCAGTCCAACGTCATTGCTAGCGGGCACTACCGGATTAATTTGCCTGCGGGCGAAGAGCCAATAGAAAAGCCGTTCTTTTTAACTTTGCCGCTGTCTGAAGACGGTTATGCCCATGCCGTATCGCAACAAAGAAAACTGATACCTTTACTAGCCCAACAGATTCAGCAAGAGCTGACGGACCTTAGTAGATAGGCGATTGCTAGCAGAGAATACTTAGCAGCCATGTTTAGAAAAGACGTTATTTGACGCTTAGAAAAACAAAAGCCCGTACTGGTTAAAGGTACGGGCTTTTGTTTCGAATATGGTACCAGTGGGCGGACTCGAACCGCCACGCCTTGCGGCAACGGATTTTGAATCCGTCGTGTATACCAATTTCACCACACTGGCCTTGTTGACTGTGGCGATTGTGGTCGCCGGTGTCTCAAAGAGCGTGCTATTATAGGCGGCTTTTTTTTGAGGTCAACGCTGGGTCGACGCTTTGTGACATTATTTTTAACAAAAGCTGTCGAGAAGCGCTTTTTCTGTGTTTCGTTGACCCAGCCTACTTACTTATAGACGCTTGATGCAGAGATTTTATGCAAGTTGCTGATTTTGATTTTGAACTACCTGATGAATTGATCGCTCGCTACCCTACGGGTGAGCGGACAGGCAGCCGTTTATTGCAGTTGGATGGGCCAAGCGCAGCCATTACGCATGGTGGGTTTCCGGATGTGTTGTCGTTAGTGAATGCCGGTGACTTAATGGTTTTTAATGACACGCGGGTTATTCCTGCGCGCATGTTTGGGCAGAAAGAAACTGGCGGTAAAGTCGAACTGCTCATTGAGCGAGTGCTTGGTGAACATGAGGCACTTGCGCATATGAAAGCCAGTAAAGCAGCAAAAGTCGGTGCCAAGCTACGCTTTGAAGATCAAGTGGATGTTGAGGTTGTGGGTCGAGAAGGCGCGCTGTTTCACCTTCGTTTTGATCCCAGTAAGACGGTATTGGAATGGTTGGAGCTGGCTGGGCATATGCCGTTGCCGCCGTATATTGATCGTGAAGATCAATTAGATGACCGTGAACGTTACCAAACTGTATATGGTCAACGCCCAGGTGCGGTTGCTGCGCCTACAGCAGGTTTGCATTTTGATGATGTTCTCTTGGCTGCCTTGCAAGATAAGTGTGTGAACTTTGCTTACGTGACACTTCATGTGGGGGCAGGGACGTTTCAGCCCGTTAAGGCTGAACGGGTAGAAGATCATCATATGCATGCAGAATATATCGACGTGTCTGACGCGGTTTGTCAGCAAATTACGCAAACACGAGCCGCCGGTGGTCGTGTGATTGCCGTGGGTACGACAAGTGTGCGTTCCCTTGAAAGTGCAGCCATGTATAGTGGCACCGCTGCAGGGAAAGCCCTAACAGGTTATCAAGGGGAAACGGATATATTTATCTATCCGGGTTACAAGTTTCAGTGCATTGATGCCTTGATTACTAACTTCCATCTTCCTCAATCAACACTGCTGATGCTCGTTAGTGCGTTTGCAGGTGTTGATGGTATCAAGCAAGCTTATAAAGAAGCAGTTGAGCGTCAATATCGTTTCTTTAGTTATGGCGATGCTATGTTCTTAACCAAGCGGCCAGTTGAGTAGTGATGTTGATGGTCAGTATGATTCTTTTTCAATTTTTGATTTATCTAAGGAACGACTTATGAGCCGCCAGTGCTTTATGTCCTATGAAGTTCTTGCCGAAGATGGTTTGGCGCGTCGAGGTCGTTTGGAGTTTCCACGCGGTAGTGTTGAAACGCCAACGTTTATGCCAGTGGGCACTTACGGCACAGTGAAGGGGATGCTGCCCCGTGATATTGAAGAAATAGGCGCACAAATTATTCTTGGTAACACCTTCCACCTGATGCTACGGCCAGGAACGGAAGTGGTGAAAGCGCACGGTGATTTGCATGACTTTGTGCAATGGCAAGGTCCAATTCTTACCGATTCTGGTGGCTTTCAGGTGTTTAGCTTGGGTGATATGCGCAAAATCACCGAAGAAGGTGTGAAATTCCAGTCTCCTGTGGATGGCTCAAAGGTTGAGCTTAATCCTGAAATATCAATGCAAGTACAAAAGGATTTAGGGTCTGACATCGTGATGATTTTCGATGAATGCACGCCTTATCCAGCCACAGAAGAACAAGCGGCTGACTCAATGCGGCTGTCATTACGTTGGGCGGATCGAAGCAAAGCGGCACACGGCGATAACCCAGCAGCGCTGTTCGGGATTGTACAAGGGGGTATGTACCCCGCACTGCGTGATGAGTCCCTTAAGGGACTGACGGATATCGGTTTTGATGGTTATGCCATTGGTGGCCTATCAGTGGGTGAGCCTAAAGATGAGATGGTTAAGGTGCTTAGTCATTTAACGCCACAAATGCCAAGTGATAGGCCACGTTATTTGATGGGAGTAGGTAAGCCGGAAGATATTGTTGAAGCAGTTCGCCGTGGTGTGGATATGTTCGATTGTGTCATGCCGACTCGTAATGCGCGTAACGGGCATTTATTTACGTCAACGGGTGTGGTTAGAATTCGCAATGCAGCGCATCGCCATGATACCGCACCGCTAGATGCTGAATGTGATTGCTACACCTGTAAAAATGTTAGCCGCTCTTATCTGCATCATTTAGATAAATGCAAAGAAATGTTGGGTGCGCAGCTTAATACCATTCATAACCTGCGTTTTTACCAAAACCTAATGAGTGGATTGCGCGGTGCTATTGAACAAGGTAAATTGAGCGACTTTGTGGATGACTTCTACCAGAAGCAAGGTATGGTAACACCACCCTTAGAGTCACAGGACTGACTTGAAAAGCGCTTAAGGTAGCCCCATAAAACTAAAGCGGCACCAGTTTGGTCTGCCATTACATAGAATTGGAGATATAAATGAGTTTCTTTATCGCCCCTGCCATGGCTCAAGATGCTGCTGCTGGCGCTTCTGCTGATTTTTCCAGCATGATTTTCTTGATGGGTTTTGCCATCATCTTTTATTTCATGATGTGGCGCCCACAGGCTAAAAAAGCCAAAGAACACAAGCAACTGGTTGCTAGCCTTGCAAAAGGTGATGAAGTCGTAACCAGTGGCGGTTTAATCGGTAAAATCACTAAAGCTGATGATGACTATGTTGTGATCGCCGTTGCTGAAAACACCGAGCTTAAATTCCAAAAGGGTCATGTTGCTGCGGCACTTCCTAAAGGCACCATCAAAGAAATCTGAGTACTAAAGCCAACGCCACTTCATTAAGTGGCGTTTTTCGTATTCATACCGCCTTATTATTAATAATAAACAGCCAGGCTGCTAACCTGCAGCGGACATAGGGTTCTTCTATGCTCAATCGATATCCCCTCTGGAAAAATTTGGTCATTGTTGTGGTACTGACCATTGGTGCAATCTATGCTGCGCCTAACCTTTATCCAGAAGATTATGCCGTTCAGGTGACCGGTGCTAGTAGTGCCACTGCTATTGATTCTGAAGAACTAAGTATTGCTGAGCGTGCACTGGCTAGTGCTAATGTTGCAGTGAAGTCTGCTGCGATTGAGAACAAAGCGTTGTTGATTCGCTTTAATAGTAGTGATGAGCAGTTGTTAGGCCAAACCGTATTGAAAAAAGCGTTGGGTGACAACTACGTGACCGCCTTGAACCTAGCGCCAACAACCCCAGACTGGCTTACGTCAATCGGTGCGGGCCCAATGAAGTTGGGTCTTGATTTGCGCGGTGGCGTCCACTTCTTGATGGAAGTTGATATGGAAACGGCGCTGAAGCAGCGCATGGATGTCTATGTCAGCGAGATTAAAACCAAGTTACGAGAAGAAAAAATTCGTTATCGTGATGTTGAAACAGCAAAAGAAGGTGGGTTGCTAGTTGCGTTTCGTTCAGCGGAAGAAAGAGATGAAGCCCGAAGCGTTTTAAGACGTACCTTTCCTGAATTCTTGCTAGGCGATGTCGAAAAAGAAGGCCGTTCATGGGTTAGCGTTCAACTAACGGAAGCAAAGATTACAGAAATTGAAGATTATGCGGTTAAACAAAACCTCACCACTATCCGTAATCGTGTCAACGAGCTTGGTGTTGCGGAGCCGCTAGTTCAACGCCAGGGTAGCAACCGTATCGTTATTCAATTGCCCGGTATTCAGGATACAGCCGCAGCAAAACGTGTATTGGGTAAAACTGCAAACTTAGAATTCCGTCTAGAAGCTGCACCTGATGCGCCGCGTAGTACCACAGAAGAGTTTGGATTCCGCCAAGAGGGCCGTCCTCCAGTTCGCCTTGAAAGGGATGTGATCATCACCGGCAGCAGCGTTGCTGATGCGCAATCTAACTTTGATGAAAATGGCAGTCCTCAAGTATCAATTGACCTTGATACAGCGGGCGGAAAAATGATGACGCGCGTAACGCGTAACGCCGTTCAGCGGTCGATGGCGGTATTATTCATTGAGCATAAAACACGGACCCGATACGTTAAAGTTGATGGTCAAGAAGTTGAAAAACGGATTCCGTACGTCGAGAAAAACATTATTAGTTTAGCGACAATTCAGACCACTCTGGGTAATAGTTTCCGTATTACAGGCTTGGATGGAGCAGGTGAATCTTCTGAACTTGCATTGTTGCTACGTGCAGGTGCGTTAGCTGCGCCAATCTACTTTGTCGAAGAGCGCACCGTTGGACCGAGCTTAGGTCAGGAAAACATCGACCTTGGTGTGACCTCCGTTCAGCTGGGTCTTCTATTCGTTCTTATCTTTATGGTGGTGTACTACAAAGTTTTCGGCATTATCGCCAATATAGCCTTGGGGCTTAACCTTGCGTTATTACTGGCTGTGATGTCACTGATGTCGGCAACGCTGACGTTACCGGGCATCGCAGGTATTGTTTTAACTGTCGGTATGGCAGTTGATGCTAACGTGCTGATTTTTTCGAGGATAAAAGAAGAACTTGCGTCAGGAGCGCCGCCGCAAACCGCTATTCATGCGGGCTATGAACGCGCCTTCTCGACAATTTTTGACGCCAATATTACGACCTTGCTGGTTGCGGTTATTTTGTTTGCTGTTGGAACAGGCCCTGTTAAGGGCTTCGCGGTAACGCTTTCAATCGGGATTCTGACATCGATGTTTACAGCAATTATGGTGACAAGAGCTCTGGTGAACCTCACCTATGGAGGGCGTAACATCAAGAAGCTATCAATTGGTTGGAGGGTTTAATCATGGCTCGAAATAATAAATCCGCCAATACAGAAGAGATCGACGTGACCGCTAAAGTTCGTAAACCAACGACGACAATTAACTTTATGGCGTTTCGCAAAATCGCGGCAGTATTTAGTGTGCTGTTGGTTTTGGGTTCAATTGCCTCGCTCTACACCAATTCATTGCAGTTTGGTTTGGATTTTACCGGCGGTGCGTTGGTTGAAGTTGAATACAGTGAGCCACTTCCACTTAATGATATTCGCGATACATTAACAGGTGCGGGGTATCATGATGTTGTGGTGCAAACCTTTGGTTCCCCAACAGATATTTTAGTGCGCTTAGCACAAGATCATAACTCTAAGCTGGGTGATGAAGTCTTGTCGGTCTTACGCGGAAGTACCGATTTAGGCGTTGAACTTCGCCGCTCCGAATATGTTGGTGCTCAAGTGGGTGATGAACTTCGGGAACAAGGCGGTCTGGGTATGCTGCTGGCGTTAGCGTTGGTGATGGTTTATGTCGCCTTGCGTTTCCAGTTTAAGTTTTCTGTCGGTGCAGTTGTCGCGTTAGCTCACGATGTGTTGATTGTTCTCGGGTTCTTTTCATTACTTAAAATTGAATTCGATCTTACCGTATTAGCTGCGGTGCTTGCGGTTATCGGTTACTCCTTGAACGATACCATTGTTGTTTCTGACCGTATTCGTGAGAACTTTCGCATTGTAAGGAAAAGTACGCCGGAAGAGATTGTTAACCTCTCTCTTTCTCAAACCTTGGGCCGTACAATGGTGACCTCTTTAACAACTATTTTAGTGTTGTTGGCGCTGTTCTACTTTGGTGGTGAGCTGATTCATGGTTTCGCATCTGCGTTGCTAGTTGGTGTTTTAATTGGTACATACTCTTCCATCTATGTAGCGAGCAACGCGCTACTGGCGATGAATATTTCGAAGGAAGACCTGCTGCCACCACCTAAAGAAGAGGTCGAAGAAGGCCAAGGCTTTGAAGAAGGTGAAGGCTTCGAACAGGATGATCGCCCTTAAATAGCTGTCGTTTCTGCACTCCAGTTAGTTCTATGTATTACTCGCCCTTAGGTATTGAGGGCGGGTAATCATTATCTTGATCTAAAATAGCGCTCATTAGTTGTTTGCCTGCGCGCGTCCTCAGTTTGTGATTCTATCCTGTAGCGTTCGGTACGATTTGCCGTTAGCTATGTATGCAATATATAATAATATTAATTATCATTTGTATTGGCGGGTGTCGGGTTGTCGAACCAAACAGCAACGCAAGTTCATGCTTTATCTTGTCATTCGGCTTCAGAGGGTGAGCAAGCCGGTCTGGACCATCTTTATCGACATAACCATCGTTGGTTGCGAGCTTGGTTAAAGCGTCGTTTAAATTGCTCTGAAACTGCTGCCGACTTAGCCCAGGACACCTTTGTTCGTTTGCTATCCCAACCTCAAAATATCGCCAAAATTTCTGAACCACGCTCGTATCTTCGAGTTATTGCGGAGCGTTTATGTGTAGACCTTTGGCGTCGTAAGTCTGTTGAGCGTGCATGGTTGGAAGTTCTCGTGCAGCAGCCAGAAGGAGTGAGCATTTCTCCTGAAGCACATGCATTGGTGATTGAAACGCTGATTGAAGTCGATCGCATGTTGCAGCGTTTGCCGCAACGGGTCGCGCAAGCATTCATGCTCGCCCAATTAGAAGGGATGACGTATAAGCAGATCGGACAGCGTCTGGGTGTATCCGAACGAAGCGTTAAAACGTACATGGCGCAGGCCATGCTGCAGTGCATGTTGATTGAAGCGCGTTTTGACGATAGCGCGGATGAGCGTCATGGACTCTAAAAAATTGTCTAAAGCTGAGTACGACGCTTTTAAAAAAGCGGCTGAGTGGTTTGCGACTCTACAGGAGGAAGGCGTTAGCGTTCAGCAAAAGGAGGCTTGGGAGGCGTGGCTGGTAGCTCCAAAAAATAAGGAGGCTTGGCAATTTGTTTGTCGAGTCAATGACCGGTTTAAATATGCAAACGAGCAGGCGGGTGGTCGGCGCGCAAGTCAGGTGGTTGAGGCTGCGCGGCAAGAGCGTTTTTCTCGTCGCAAGCTATTAGGTGGAGGGCTGAGCTGCCTTGTTCTTGGGTTAAGCTGGCGATACACGCCGCTATCTGTTTATACATCTGATTACATGGCTTTAATGAACGCAGATGCTAGCAGTTCGCTTGGTGAAATTCGTCACTTAAAAATGGCAGATGGTGGTGAGCTTTGGCTAAACACTGAATCGGCAGTGAATTTTCAGTTTAACGCTAAGCAGCGTGAACTTGTGCTGCTCAAGGGTGAAATCTTGATTGAAACTGCGAAGGATACGCGTCCCTTTTTGGTGACGACTTCATTTGGGCGTTTGCAAGCGCTAGGGACTCGCTTCAGTATTTTTCAGCAGGGTAAGCAAGTGTTGTTGGCTGTGCAGTCTGGTGCTGTACATGTCGAAACCACAAACAGCGCTCAAGTAAGAGTCAATGCTGGACAGCAAGTACTTTTTAATGCCGATGAAATTCAATCAGTGCAGCCATTATCTGCGAATCGAGAATCATGGATTCACGGACGTTTATCGATCGATAATTTACCGTTGTCCAAGGTGGTCGCTGAGTTGTCCCGTTATCACAGAGGTTACCTGTCGGTCGATCCAATCGTTGAAAATATTCCAGTGATGGGTAGTTATCCGATTAATGACTTAACGAAAACCTTGGAAATGTTACAGAAGACCTTGCCGATTAAAGTTATTTCGCCAGTTCCTTGGTGGGTAAATATAGAAGCGCGTTAACTTTTTTTGTTTTTTTCCTTCCCCTTTTTCTATCTCGTGCGTGTTTAACAGCAAAGACAATGTTAAAGCATGGGAGTAAACAGAGTGCTCAAGTCAGAAATTCCGCTCAGTACTAAACGCTATAAATTAAATCCTTTTCAGCCAGGCCTAACCCGATTGAAAGCAGGTCAGCGAAACACTGTTGTTGTTGCGTTAAGGCTTATGTTAACTGCCAGTATCTCGATTGGCCTTTTCGGTATTTCTAGTACTGCGCTGGCAGCGGATCGTATCATGTCAGAAACTCCGTCGAATCGCCTTTCTTTCGATATCGCTGCAGGGCCTTTGTCAGATGTCGTAAATCAATTCGTTCGGCAAGCCGGTGTTTATCTGAGTGCGAATGGTCAGCTTGTAGAGGGTAAGAAGAGTAAAGGTCTGCGTGGTCATTACAGTATTGAAGAGGGTTTTAGTCGGATTCTTTCCGGTACAGGTTTGGTTGTTAGCAAGGGAGAGGGTGGTTATTACACGCTGTCTATTGTTTCAGACGAGGCGCAAAAGGAGGACGATGCGCTGCAGTTGCGAGTTTTACAGGTTACGGCGAGCGATTTAAGTGGCATTTCAAAGGATGTGTATGATGAAGCAGCAGCAGTAAGTCGGATTGGACGGGAAGAAATTGAAAACTATCGCGGTACCCGACCTGCAGACTTATTAAAAAGTGAAGCGGGGGTTATCTCTGGCGGCAGCAGCACTAGTGGTGCTCTAGATGTCAATATTCGCGGCTTACAAGGAATGGGGCGAGTGCCAGTTACCGTCGACGGTGCACTGAATAGCACAACCACTTATCAGGGCTATCAGGGAATTAGTAATCGTAGTTTTGTCGACCCAGATTTTATCGCCGATATTGCAATCACTCAGGGGCCTGATACTGGCGTTACTGGCAGTGGAGCGATTGGCGGTTCGGTGAAAATGCGAACATTGAGAGCCGAGGACCTAGTCGAAGACGATGAACACTACGCAATTAGGTTGAAACGTTTTTGGGGAGGTAACAGTTCTCCTTATGCCTTGGGTGATACTAGCATCGACTTTGACCGAGATATGACTGGTGCAGCTTATCAAGATAATGCGGAAAGCCCTGATGCCTTTGATCTTGGCGGAGCAAAAAATACGAGTTTAATTGTTGCTGCTAAGAATGAAATATTTAGCGGTCTTGTTGGCGTATCTGACCGCTCAAGAGGTAATTATCACACAGGTACAAACGGTAGTGATGCGCCGCGAAAAAGTACCTGTCCGGATAGTTTCAGCGGTTGCGACAATTATGCAGGAGGCTATTGGACGAAGGGTCTGAGTAGTTATTTGCCAGGTAGTGAGGTGATGAATACCTCAGAAAGCAGCCGCTCAGAGTTGCTGAATTTCAGCTTCCATCCAAATGAGGATCATCAATTAGATATTGGTTATTCTCGTTATCGTAGTAATTATGGTGAAACCTACAGTATTCGTGCAATTGAAACGGAAACTGCAGTTGAGCAGTCCTTGTTGTCGCATACTGATCTGCAGAGCGTTAACGCTCGGTATGAGTGGAACCCGGACTCCGACCTAATTGACTTCAGCGCTAACCTGTGGAAAACGCGGTTAATGGACCAGTCTGCGTGGTTTCAAAGCCAAGCGTGGATTTTGCCTTCACCTATCCCCGGAGTGATTCCTGATATGGTACTGGCCGAGCAGATGGCGGCCACCCCAAAACTAACCAAAACAGTAGGTGTGGATATAAGCAACACGAGTACCTTTGGTTTACCTGTAGGTGATTTGTCATTGAATTATGGCGCTGCATACCTCAAAGAATCGACAGACCAGCAAGGCGTGCCAGTATCAGTATGGGAATTACCTTCTCGGCGAGGGAGCCGTGATGAGACTAGCGTTTTCAATAACGCTACCTGGTCTGCTAACGAGTGGTTGACATTAAACGGCGGTGTGCGATACCAGCATTATAGTTTGCAAAGTGAAGGGTCAAATTCTAGTACTTATTCTTATGAAGGGTCAGAACGAGAAGGGGATGCCTGGGGTTTTCATACAGGTGTAATGGTGCATCCTAATAAGCAACTTCAACTGTTTTCAAATTATAAACAGGCCGCCCGCCTTCCATCTCTAATGGAGGGATCTACCAGCTTCAATACTTATAACGACCCTGACTTAAGTGAAGAAATTGCCCATACGTGGGAGTTTGGGGGAAACTATGTATTAAATGACTTATGGACAGCTGACAATCAGTTAGCCTTTAAAATGGTTTATTTTCATAACCATGTTGATGGGTACATTGGTCGCGTTTGGGATCCTGATGAGGCGCCTAACCGGATGTATGTATTTAACATGGATTCAGCCACTTTCGAAGGGATTAATGCGTCGGCAAGCTTTAGCCAAGATGGCTTCTCAGCTGAACTGTCTTTGGCTTACTATATTGATGTAGAGTATTGCCAAACGAGTGAAACCTGCGCTAATAGTTCGGTATATGGCGACTATGCCACTAACCAGATACCGCCGAAATTGATGGCGACGTTAACGCTAAATCAAGCGTTATTAGAAGATAAGTTAAATCTAGGGGCTCGAATTAACCACACGGGTAAGCGATCGGCAGGTAGTGGGGAGGTAACGGGTTCTGGCGTGAGTAGTTTTATTACGCCCATTAATTGGAAGCCCTATACGTTGGTTGACCTCTACGGTAATTACCAATTAAGCGAGAATTTTTCCCTAGGAATGAGAGTAGAAAACGTAGCCGACATTTATTACATTGATGCTTTGGGTTCCACTGAAATTCCCGGCCCCGGCCGCACACTATGGGCCGGCGTGACGATTGAGTTTTAGTTGCCAACTTCATTAGAGCGTTTACCTAGGCGGCGACTCATTTGTGTGGCGCTGTTGTTCAAACCTCGTTTGTGATGATTTCTCGTCGAAAAGCTGTATGGCTTGAGACAATGCTTGCATCGGCCGATAATACCTTTGCGGGCACTCACCTTCTCGGGTTAGAGTCTGAGTCTGTCAAGTTGATAAAGTTTAGACTATTTTATCCCAAACGAGGTTTACTGAATGTCATCAGTCCATGATGATCCAAACGCGGCAAGAGAAGCTAAAAAATACGATAACCCCATTCCCAGTCGTGAGTTTATCATTGAACGACTGGCTGACTCTGGCAAACCCCTGTCACATCCGCAGCTCTGTGATGAGCTGAAACTCTTTGAAGATGACAATATAGAAGCATTGCGTCGACGTCTCCGGGCAATGGTGCGTGACGGGCAGCTTATTCAGGATCGTAAAGGTTGTTATGGTCTCGTCGATCGTATGGATCTTATTGCTGGTCGAGTGCAAGGGCACCGTGATGGCTACGGCTTTCTAATTCGGGATGATAATGGTGAGGATATCTTTCTTCACAATCGCCAAATGCGCCGAGTCTTTGATGGTGATCGGGTACTTGTTCGTGCCGCAGACTATGATCGTCGAGGTCGCTTAGAAGGCAAGATTGTTGAGGTTCTTGAGCAGAACACGCAACAATTGGTGGGCCGACTCTATCGCAATGGCAAGCTTGCTTTCTTTACTTCAGAAAATCATCGTATTACCCATGAAATTGCGGTGGCGCCAGAGGATGATCAAGATACTCCCGACGGTTACTACGTTTTAGTTGAGATTGTTCAACAGCCAGGCCCACGCAATATGGCGCGAGCGCGAGTCGTTGAGGTGCTGGGTGCCCACATGGCGCCTGGGATGGAAATCGAAGTAGCGATACGCAATTATGATGTGCCCAATGAATGGCCGGAAGATGTTACCGCAGAAGCCGGACAGTTTGGGGCGACGGTTGCCGAAGCTGATAAAAAAGACCGAGTAGACCTGCGTAAGAAGCCGTTTGTAACGATTGATGGTGAAGATGCGCGTGATTTCGACGATGCGGTCTTTTGTGAAGCAAAACGCGGCGGTGGCTGGCGCTTATATGTGGCCATTGCCGATGTGTCTCACTACGTAAAGCCAGGAAAACCGTTAGATACCGAGGCTCATCAGCGGGGTAACTCAGTTTACTTCCCCGGCTTTGTGGTGCCGATGTTGCCTGAGGCTTTATCAAATGGTCTTTGTTCGTTAAACCCGCAGGTTGATCGTCTTGCGATGGTGTGTGAGATGACGATCAGTGCGCAAGGTAACCTCAGTGGCTATCAGTTTTATGAAGGCGTAATTTGTTCTCACGCGCGCTTAACTTACACACAAGTGGGCGCTTTGTTAAAAGATGATAAATCCGGTTTAGGCGCTGAAGTTAGTGAGCAGTTTAGTCATGTTGCATCTCATTTGTTTGAACTTCATCGTTTGTACCATTCTCTGCGTGAGGCTCGTCAGCGTCGTGGTGCAATTGATTTTGAGACGACTGAAACGCGTATCGATTTTGGTCCTGAACGCAAAATAGAACAGATTGTTCCCGTGGTTCGCAATGATGCCCACAAGCTCATTGAAGAATGTATGTTGTGCGCTAACGTAGCGACGGCGCGCTTTGTCGAAAAAGTTCAAAAGCCTGGATTGTACCGTGTTCACCAGGGCCCTAAAGAGAAAAAACTTGAGAACCTTCGCGCTTATTTAGGTGAGTTGGGTTTGAGTATGACGGGTGGTCAAAAGCCAACACCAACCGATTATCAACAATTGCTAGAGAGTATTCAGGACCGCCCAGATGCGCACATTATTCAAACCATGATGTTGCGCTCTATGAGTCAAGCGGTCTACACCCCGGATAATGAAGGTCACTTTGGTCTAGGTTACAAAGCCTATGCCCACTTTACCTCACCGATTCGTCGTTATCCTGACTTGTTAGTTCATCGCTTAATTCGTGCTGTAGTGCGAAGTGGCGCTGAGGCCGGCAATCGAGTGCGTCGTGTTGATGGTGCTAAACCGTTCAATTTTAAAGCGGCTTATCCTTACGATTTGGAACAGATGGTTGCGTTAGGTGAGCATTGCTCAATGACCGAACGTCGTGCCGACGAAGCAACTCGTGATGTGGTCGCGTGGTTGAAATGTGAGTACGTGCAGAACTGTGTTGGCGACGAGTTTGATGGCGTAATCAGTGCTGTAACAAACTTTGGTGCTTTCGTTGAGTTGAAAGACATTTATGTAGAAGGCTTGATCCATGTAACTGCATTGCCGGGCGATTACTATCATTTTGATGCACCAAAGCAGCGTTTAGTGGGTGAGAGAACACGGACGGTGTATCGGTTAGGTGACGAGCTTAGAGTTAAAGTGGTTCGGGTTGACTTAGAAGATCGGAAGATTGATTTCGAATTGGTCAAACAGGTAAAAGCAGCAAAGAAAAAAGAGAGTGTCCGTTCGTTGCTGGCTGCAGGGAAACTGGGCGCGGATAAAAAGAAAAGTGGTGGTAAATCGTCTACCGAGGGCCGAAAACCCACGAAGAAAAAGTCGATTAAAGGTAGACCTAGAGCGGGAGCTAGCGCTGCTGCTAAAAAACGAGGAAAGCCGGCCAGCGCCAAAAAAGCCACTGCTAAAGCGGGTGCAAAGAAAAAGTCTACAAAGTCGCGCAGTAAAAACAGTTAACCTGATGGTGTTTGGTAGGTATAGCTGTAATGTCGCAGTGTATATCGTCTCGTAGAGCGCAGGTGTAGGTCGTTTGTTAATGAAAGAAGTTGTTTTAATTACGGTCACCGGAGATGACAAGCCTGGTGTGACAGCGACCATCGCAGGGATTCTTGCAGAGTATGAGGTTAACGTTTTAGATATCGGTCAGGCCGTTATTCATACACGATTATCCCTCGGTATTTTGGTCGATGTGCCTGGTAAGGCCGAAACCTCCCCTGTGCTTAGTAAAGTGCTTTTCCGTATGCATGCTATGGGCTTGGCGACGCACTTTGATCCGGTCGAAATTGCTGATTACCAGCGCTGGGTCGAGGCGCAGGGTAAACCTCGTTACATCATCACCTTATTGGCCAGAACAGTGACAGCGGAGCATATCGCCAGAGTGTCTACACTTGCGGCTGAGCACGGTCTCAATATTGATAATATTAGTCGTCTGTCTGGGCGCGTTCCTTTAGACAAAGTGGCGCAAACGACTAAATCTTGTATCGAATTCTCAGTGAGGGGAGCCCCAAGCGATGAGCTGAGGCAGGCATTCCTTCATCTATCGACCGAGCTGGATGTGGATATCGCTTTTCAAAATGATGATATCTACCGTCGAACGCGGCGTTTGGTGGTGTTCGATATGGATTCAACGTTGATTGAAGCTGAAGTGATTGATGAGCTTGCTGAAGCGGCGGGCGTGAAGGCGGAAGTTTCTGCGATTACCGAAAGTGCGATGCGCGGTGAGATAGATTTTTCTGAAAGTTTTAGACAACGGGTTGCGTTGCTTAAAGGTCTGGATGTTTCCGTCTTGCCACAAATTGCGGCAAGACTACCGCTAACAGAAGGTGTTGAGGCCTTAGTGTCTAACTTAAATAGTTTAGGTTACAAAACAGCAATCTTATCGGGTGGTTTTGACTACTTTGCTGAAATGCTTAAGCAAAAGCTGGGCTTTGATTATGTTTTTGCTAATGCGTTAGACATTAAAGATGGCAAAGTAACGGGTGAGGTGACAACCCCGATTGTCGACGGGGAGCGTAAAGCGCAATTGCTGCGTGAGTTGGCAGAAAAAGAAGGCATTAGCCTAAAGCAAACAATTGCTGTTGGTGACGGGGCAAACGACCTTCCTATGTTGAGTGAGGCGGGCCTAGGTATTGCGTTTCGTGCGAAACCGCTGGTTCGAAGCTCGGCAAAGCATGCAATATCGACACTGGGACTGGACGGGATTCTTTATTTAATTGGTTTCCGCGATCGGGATAGAATTGAACACTAGGCAGCTTGTGCACTGCGGGCGGTTATGATGAGTGCTGAAAGTGCAGTCACTTTCTTTCTAGCTATTTTTATTTTTGGGATTACGCCGGGGCCAGGAGTGTTCGCCATTCTTGCACGCAGTTTGGCTCACGGTGCTAAAAGTTGTTTCCTCTTAGCTTTAGGTATGACGATTAGCGACATTATTTATTTGATAATGGCGTGTTTAGGTTTGGCTGTTATTGCGGAAAACTGGAGTGGATTGTTTACCTTCATTCGCTGGGTTGGGGCAGCTTATTTATGCTATTTGGGCTACCAGTTGTTTACATCGACGCCTGATGCTGAAACTGAGCGATCCGCATCATTTAAAGCTGGCGTAGCCGGTTTTGTTCAAGGCTTTCTTATCTCTGCTTCAAACCCTAAGGTGATTTTGTTTTACATTGCCTTTCTTCCTACCTTTATGGATTTAACCGTCCTGAGCCATCAGGATATAGCTTTGGCTGCAGTGCTGACTTTGGTAGCATTGATGTTGGGGCTGATGTTGATAGCTATCAGCACCTCAAAAGCACGGCGTTTACTTAAAACACCCGAAGCGGCGAAGAAAATGAACCAGGGTGCCGGTTTAATTATGTTCACAGCGGGTATCTACTTGTTTTTACGTCGTACATAATTTGCTCACCATATGGTTTAGGCGTATGATCGCGCCCTCAATGCTTTCTTGATTGGTTGCTTTGTGTAGTAACTAGCGGAAGGTGTTGTGCCTCCTCAAAACTTTATTGTATTTCTGCTTGCAGTTGTTTTTCTCAGAGCGTACAATTTCGTACCCTTTTTTTGAGGGGGTGGCAGCTATTGCCATTTAAAAAATTCATCGGAGTTGTGATCGAAATGCAAAACCAGAAAATCCGAATTCGATTGAAGGCTTTTGATCATCGCTTAATCGACGCCTCCACTCAGGAGATTGTTGATACTGCTAAGCGTACCGGCGCGCAAGTGCGTGGCCCGATCCCACTACCGACTCGTAAGGAGCGTTTTACGGTTCTGATTTCACCACACGTGAACAAAGATGCACGTGATCAGTATGAAATCCGTACACATAAACGCGTACTAGACATCGTTGAGCCGACTGAAAAAACAGTTGACGCATTGATGAAGCTAGATCTTGCAGCGGGCGTGGATGTTCAAATTAGCCTGGGCTAATCGTAGGGAGCGCCAGAGGCGCTATATAAATTAAGCGAGGAATGCCTTGGAATAGGCAGCCATAGCGGGTGATAGCCCCGTACTCAACTGGCAATGAGGTTTGTTATGACTATTGGTTTAGTCGGACGTAAAGCGGGGATGACCCGTATTTTCACTGAAGACGGTGCGTCCGTGCCAGTCACGGTCATCGAAGTGGAACCGAATCGCGTTACTCAAGTTAAAACTGCTGATACTGACGGTTACAGTGCAATCCAGGTTACTTCTGGTGCGCGCAAAGCGTCACGTGTTAATAAGGCTGAAGCAGGTCATTTTGCTAAAGCTGGCACAGAAGCAGGTCGCGGTTTGTGGGAGTTCCGCTTGTCGGATGGCGAAGAAGTTCAAGTTGGTGATCAGCTAACTGTTGAGCGCTTCGAAGCTGGACAGAAGGTTGATGTCACTGGTGAGTCTAAAGGTAAAGGTTTCCAAGGCGCGATTAAGCGTTGGAACTTCACCATGCAAGACGCAACTCACGGTAACTCTCTTTCGCATCGTGCACCAGGTTCTATTGGTCAGTGTCAGACTCCCGGACGTGTATGGAAGGGTAAGAAGATGGCTGGTCACATGGGTGCTGAGCGCGTCACAATTCAGACATTAGAAGTCGTACAGATCGATGCAGAGCGTAATCTGCTGATGATCAAAGGTTCGGTTCCTGGTGCTCCTGGTGGTGACGTTATTGTTAAACCAGCTGTTAAAGCTCGCGCCTAAGGGAGAAAGCAATGAATTTAAATATTGCAGGAGCTGACGGTTCGGTTGAAGTTTCTGAGCTGTCGTTCGGTAAAGAATTTAATGAAGCATTAGTGCATCAGGTTGTGACTGCTTATTTAGCAGGCGCGCGCCAAGGTACTCGTGCTCAGAAGACGCGTTCTGATGTTCGCGGTGGCGGTCGTAAGCCATGGCGTCAGAAGGGTACTGGTCGTGCCCGTGCTGGTACTATCCGTAGCCCAATTTGGCGCAGCGGTGGTGTGACTTTCGCAGCTCGTCCTCAAGATCATTCTCAGAAGGTTAATAAGAAGATGTATCGCGCAGCGATTCGTTGCATCTTCTCTGAGCTGGTTCGTCAAGATCGTTTGGTTGTTGTTGAAAGCTTAGCGCTTGAAACACCTAAGACCAAAGAGATGGTGGCTAAGCTTAAAGAATTGGATCTGACTAACGTGTTGATGGTGTCTGAAGAAGTTGATCAGAATCTCTATCTTGCATCACGTAATATTCCACATGTTGATGTGCGTGACGCGGCAGCAATTGATCCTGTTAGCCTAGTAGGTTTTGAAAAAGTGTTGGTTACTGTGCCTGCGCTGAAGAAGATTGAGGAGATGCTAGGATGAACCAAGAGCGCATCTACAAGGTTTTATTAGGCCCGCACATTTCTGAGAAGGCGACTATTGTCGCTGAAGATGCACAACAGGTTGTTTTCCGTGTTGCATCAGATGCTACTAAGCCTGAAATCAAGAAAGCGGTTGAGCAGTTGTTCGAAGTCAAAGTCGACAGCGTTCGTGTTTTGAATGCCAAAGGTAAGACTAAGCGTACGGCGCGTGGTCTAGGTAAGCGTAGCGATATTCGTAAAGCTTACGTTCGACTGGCTGATGGTCACGACATCGACTTTATCGGTGAGGGCTAACAGACATGGCTATCGTAAAATGTAAACCGACCTCTGCAGGTCGTCGTCACGTTGTTAAGGTTGTTAACGCTGATCTACACAAGGGTGCACCACACGCAGCTTTGTTAGAAAAGAAGTCTAAAAGCGGCGGCCGTAATAACAATGGCCGTATCACTACCCGTCATAAAGGTGGTGGTCACAAGCAGCATTATCGCGTTATCGATTTTAAGCGTAACAAAGACGGCATTCCTGCTGTAGTTGAGCGTTTAGAATACGATCCTAACCGTACTGCCAACATCGCGTTGTTGAAGTATGCAGACGGTGAGCGTCGTTATGTGATTGCAGCTAAAGGCATGAAATCAGGTGATCCTGTGATGTCTGGTGCTGGTGCTGATATTAAAGCAGGCAATACCTTGCCTTTGCGTAACATTCCTGTGGGTAGCGTTATTCACTGTGTTGAACTGAAGCCTGGTAAAGGCGCTCAGGTTGCACGTAGTGCTGGTGCTGCTGTACAGCTGGTTGCTCGAGAAGGTGCTCATGCGACACTACGTTTACGCTCCGGTGAGATGCGTAAAGTATTAGTCGATTGCCGCGCAACTCTTGGTGAAGTATCGAACAGTGAGCATAGCTTGCGTTCTCTGGGTAAAGCTGGCGCGAAACGCTGGCGTGGTGTTCGTCCTACCGTTCGCGGTGTGGCGATGAACCCAGTTGACCACCCGCATGGTGGTGGTGAAGGTCGTACTTCTGGTGGTCGTCATCCTGTGTCTCCATGGGGTATGCCTACTAAGGGTTACAAAACACGTAAGAACAAGCGTACGGATAAGTTAATCGTCCGTCGTCGTTCTAAGTAATTTAACTGAACTCGAGGAAACGGCTGTGCCACGTTCACTTAAGAAAGGTCCATTTATTGACCTTCACTTGATGAAGAAGGTTGAGGCTGCTGTCGAAGCGGGCGACCGGAAACCAATCAAGACATGGTCTCGTCGCTCTACTATCTTCCCTAACTTTGTTGGGTTGACGATTGCAGTCCATAACGGACGCCAACATGTTCCTGTTTTCGTAACTGAAGACATGGTAGGTCATAAACTGGGTGAGTTTGCTGTCACCCGTACCTATCGCGGACATGCTGCTGATAAGAAAGCGAAACGTTAAGTCTAGAGGATAATGAAATGGAAGTAGCCGCTGTATTAAAAGGCGCCAACTTATCCGCGCAGAAGGCTCGACTAGTAGCTGATCAAATTCGCGGTAAGTCTGTCGATGAGGCCCTGAATATCCTGGCGTTCAGCCCCAAAAAGGGTGCTGGAATTGTAAAAAAGGTACTGGAGTCTGCTATCGCTAACGCGGAGCACAACGAAGGTGCTGATGTTGATGAGCTAAAAGTATCGACTATCTTCGTTGATGAAGGTATGACGATGAAGCGCATCAGACCGCGTGCTAAAGGACGTGCAGATCGCATCCTTAAGCGCACTTGCCACATCACCGTTAAGGTTGCTGAGAGCTAGGAGACACCAAATGGGTCAGAAAGTTAATCCTACAGGCATTCGCCTTGGTGTAGTTAAGGATCATACCTCTGTTTGGTATGCAAACCGAGCTGCCTACGCGAACAACCTGTTACAAGATTTGCAGGTACGTAAGTATCTGGAAGGAAAGCTTAAGCAAGCAAACGTAAGCCGCATTGACATCGAACGTCCTGCGCAAAATGCTCGCATTACTATTCACACTGCTCGTCCGGGTATCGTGATTGGTAAGAAAGGTGAAGATGTAGAAAAGCTACGTACAGCTGTATCAGAAATGATGGGTGTACCGGTTCACATCAACATCGAAGAGATTCGTAAGCCTGAGCTAGATGCTAAGTTGGTGGCGCAAAGCGTTGCTAATCAGCTTGAGCGTCGTGTGATGTTCCGTCGTGCAATGAAACGCGCGGTGCAGAACGCAATGCGTCTTGGTGCTAAGGGCATTAAGATCCAGGTTGGTGGTCGTTTGGGTGGTGCGGAAATCGCACGTTCTGAATGGTACCGTGAAGGTCGTGTGCCTCTGCATACGTTACGTGCTGATATCGATTACGCGACTTACGAAGCGCACACTACTTACGGTGTGATTGGTGTCAAAGTGTGGATCTTCAAGGGTGAAATTCTTGGTGGTATTGAGCAGGTTCGTGCTCAAGGTTCTGCTGCCAAGAAGAAAACTGCTAACTAAGGGGTGCATCAATGCTGCAACCAAAACGTACAAAATTCCGCAAGATGATGAAAGGCCGCAATCGCGGTCTGGCTCTTCGCGGAAGCTCAGTGAGCTTTGGCGAATTCGGCTTGAAAGCTACTGGTCGTGGTCGTATTACGGCGCGCCAGATCGAAGCTGCTCGTCGTACCATGACGCGTCACATCAAACGTGGCGGTAAGATCTGGATTCGCGTGTTTCCTGACAAGCCTATTACCACTAAGCCTCTGGAAGTTCGTCAGGGTAAAGGTAAAGGTAATGTTGAATATTGGGTTGCCCAAATTCAGCCTGGTAAGGTGCTGTTTGAGATGGAAGGTGTTTCTGAGCAATTAGCGAATGAAGCATTTGACCTCGCCGCTGCCAAGCTGCCTTTGGCTACCTCATTTGTTAAGCGGACGGTGATGTAATGAAAACAGCAGAATTACGTGAAAAGTCCGTGGATGAGCTTAATCAAGAGTTGCTCGGTCTGCTCAAGGATCAGTTCAGTCTGCGGATGCAGAAGAGCTCTGGTCAATTGGCGCAGACTCACTTGCTAAGCCAAGTGCGTCGCGATATTGCTCGCGTCAAAACGCTGATTAATGAGAAGGCAGGTAACTAACCATGACGGCAGTGAATAAGATTCGCACAGAGACGGGTCGTGTGGTCAGCGACAAGATGGATAAAACCATCACTGTACTGATCGAGCGTAAGGTTAAACACCCTGTATATGGCAAATATGTGAAGCGTTCTACGAAGCTTCATGCTCATGATGAGCAAAATGATTGCCAGTCAGGGGATCTAGTGACCATCAAGGAAACTAAGCCTTATTCAAAATCGAAGTCTTGGGCGTTAGTAAAAATTGAAGAACGCGCAGTAAAGGTGTAATATACGCCACCTTTGCTCCAGTACTGCCTGTATTGGGCACTACTAACGTGAATGGAGTAGACCATGATTCAAACTGAATCAATGCTAGACGTTGCTGATAACAGCGGCGCCAAGCGGGTGCAGTGTATTAAAGTGTTAGGCGGTTCACACCGTCGCTATGCACGCATCGGAGATGTAATTAAAGTTACCGTTAAGGAAGCAATTCCTCGCGGTAAAGTTAAGAAAGGCCAGGTGCTAAAAGCTGTGGTTGTTCGTACTCGTAAAGGCGTTCGTCGCCCTGACGGTTCGGTCATCCGTTTCGATACCAATTCTGCCGTTTTGCTAAATGATGCAAGTGAGCAGCCAATTGGTACTCGTATTTTTGGCCCTGTTACGCGTGAGCTTCGCGGTGAGAAGTTCATGAAGATCATTTCCCTGGCGCCTGAAGTGCTATAAAGATTTTGCTTTAGTTAGCTGAATCTATGTAAAACGCCGAGAACTCCTATGGGGTGCTCGGCGTTTTAAGCATGAGAGGGTAGTAGGAAACGATAGGAAATTAGGAAAAATGCGTAAGATCAAGCGTGATGACGAAGTCATCGTGATTGCTGGAAAAGACAAAGGTAAGCGTGGAAAGGTCATGAAAGTCATGACTGATAACCGCTATATCGTTTCTGGCATTAATATGGTGAAAAAACACCAGAAACCAAATCCTATGCTTGGCAAAGCTGGCGGTATTGTAGAAAAGGAAGCGCCAATCGCTGCTTCTAACGTTGCAATTTTTAACGCGGCTACTGGTAAAGGTGATCGTGTAGGTTTCAGAATCCTAGACGACGGTACCAAGGTACGCTTCTTTAAATCTAACGGCGAACAAGTCGGCGCTTAAGGAGACCGGGTACCATGTCAAGATTAAAAGCTCTATATAAAGAACAAGTTGCTACTCAGTTGAAAGACGAACTGAAATTAGCAAATGTAATGGAAATTCCACGTATCACTAAAATCACGCTAAACATGGGTTTAGGTGAAGCGATTGGTGATAAGAAGCAGCTTGAAAATGCGGTTGCTGATATGGAAGCTATTGCAGGTCAGAAAGTTGTTGTTACCAATGCACGTAAGTCTGTTGCTGCTTTTAAAGTACGTGAAGGCTGGCCTATTGGTTGTAAAGTGACTCTGCGTGGCGATCGTATGTGGGAATTCTTTGACCGTTTGGTTGATATCGCTGTTCCTCGTATCCGTGACTTCCGTGGTCTGAACTCAAAGTCATTTGACGGCCGTGGTAACTACAGCATGGGCGTTAAAGAACAGATCATCTTCCCTGAAATCGACTATGACAAAGTCGACAAGCTCCGTGGTATGGATATTACCATTACTACCACTGCGCGTAACAATGACGAAGGCCGAGCGTTGCTAACTGCTCTTGGCTTCCCGTTCAAGAAATAAAGGTGAGTTGAGATGGCTAAGCAATCTATGAAAGCGCGTGAAGATAAACGTTCACGTTTAGTCGCTAAGTATGCTGAAAAGCGTGCTGCTTATAAGGCAATCATCAGCTCACCAAACTCATCTGATGATGAGCGTTGGGAAGCAACGGTAGCGCTACAAAAACTACCGCGTGATGCAAGCCCAAGTCGCCAGCGTCGTCGTTGCCAGATCACTGGCCGTCCACATGGTGTATATCGTAAGTTTGGCTTGTCACGTATTATGCTTCGCGAAGCAGCAATGCGCGGTGATGTTCCAGGCTTGAAGAAAGCTAGTTGGTAAGCAGCCAGATTCTGGTCTGCTGCACAATAGTGAGGACTCTTAAATGAGCATGCAAGATACCCTGGCGGATATGTTTACCCGTATCCGTAATGGTCACATGGCTGAAAAACAGTCTGTGAGCATGCCTGCTTCTACACAGAAAGCGGCTGTTGCCCAAGTTCTGTTAGATGAAGGTTATATTACTGGTTTCAGTGTGACTGAAGACAGTAAGCCAGTACTGAGCGTTGAGCTTAAGTACTTTCAAGGAAAGCCCGTTATCGAAAAAATCGAACGTGTTAGTCGTCCTGGTCTTCGTATTTACAAGAACAAGAACGAACTACCGAAGGTTTCTGGTGGCTTAGGTGTTTCTATCATTTCAACCTCTAAAGGCCTAATGACCGATCGTGCTGCGCGTGCAGCAGGTATTGGTGGTGAGGTCGTTTGCAACGTCTTCTAAGGGAGTTGAAATGTCACGTATAGCTAAGGCGCCAGTCGCCATTCCAGCAGGTGTAACCGTTAACCTAGATGCCAAAAGCATTAGTGTTAAGGGTGGTAAAGGACAATTAGATTTGTCATTGCACCAAGATGTTGAAGTTAAAAATGAAGATAACCAGTTGGTTTTCGCTGCGCGTAGTGGGTCTAAGCAAGCAAATGCTATGGCCGGTACCACACGTGCACTAGTTAACAACATGGTTGTTGGTGTTACTCAGGGTTTTGAAAAGAAGCTTGAGTTAATCGGTGTTGGTTATCGTGCCGCTGCAAAGGGCACGACATTAAACCTAACACTTGGTTTTTCGCACCCAGTTGATTACGTATTGCCTGAAGGTGTTTCGGCTGCAGTAGAAGGTCAGACGATTGTTGTATTGCAATCAGCTGACAAGCAGAAGCTTGGCCAGGCAGCAGCAGAAATTCGTGCCTTCCGTCCACCAGAGCCATATAAAGGTAAGGGTGTTCGTTATGCTGATGAGTATGTTCGCCGTAAAGAAGCTAAGAAGAAGTAATAGGGCAGTATTATGAGCATCAAGAAAGTATCTCGTTTACGTCGTGCCCTTCGTTCACGCATCAAAATGCGGGAAATGGGAACGACTCGCTTGTGTGTACATCGTACACCACAGCATATTTATGCACAGCTTATCTCAGGTGACGGTAGCCAAGTTCTGGCTAGTGCTTCGACTGTAGAGAAAGAACTGCGTTCAGGTCCAACCAGCAATGTTGAGGCGGCGACTAAAGTCGGCTCTTTGATTGCTGAGCGCGCCAAGTCTGCGGGTGTTACTAAGGTGGCTTTTGATCGTTCTGGTTTTAAATACCATGGACGTGTTAAAGCTTTGGCAGAAGCGGCGCGTGAAGGCGGCCTGGAATTCTAAAGGTTTAGGTTATGGCAAATCACGAACAGAAAGACGGTGACCTACAGGAGAAGTTGATCCAGGTTAACCGTGTTGCCAAAGTAGTTAAGGGTGGTCGAGTATTCGGTTTCACAGCCCTAACTGTTGTTGGTGACGGTAAAGGTAAAGTTGGCTTTGGTCGCGGTAAAGCGCGCGAAGTTCCTGTTGCAATTCAAAAGGCAATGGAACAAGCACGTCGCAACATGGTCACTGTAGATCTAAACGGTACAACGTTGCAGTATTCTGTAAAAGCCCGTCACGGTGCTTCTAAGGTATACATGCAGCCTGCTTCTGAAGGTACAGGTGTTATCGCCGGTGGTGCGATGCGTGCTGTATTGGAATTGGCTGGCGTACACAATGTTTTGGCGAAGTGCTATGGCTCAACAAACCCGGTTAACGTAGTTCGCGCTACGGTTGAAGGTTTGAAAGCTGTACGTTCACCAGAAGAAGTTGCTGCTAAGCGTGGCAAATCCGTTGAAGAAATTCTGGGGTAAGCAACGATGGCTAATACAATTAAAGTGACATTGTTCCGTAGTCCAATCGGCACACTACCGAAACATAAGCAGTGTGTGCAAGGTTTGGGTCTACGTCGTATCGGTCATACTGTTGAAGTGCAAGACACTCCTTCAGTTCGTGGCATGATTAACAAGGTCAACTACATGGTTCGCGTAGTCAGCGAATAAGTAGTTAATCAAGAGTTAAGTGGAGAGACACATCATGCGTCTGAATACACTAAGCCCTGGTGCTGGTTCCAAGCACGCCCCAAAACGTGTGGGTCGTGGTATTGGTAGTGGCCTAGGTAAGACCGGCGGTCGCGGTCATAAAGGTTTAAAATCTCGCTCTGGCGGTTCCGTCAAGCCTGGTTTTGAAGGCGGTCAGATGCCTATCCAGCGTCGTCTGCCAAAGTTTGGCTTTACTTCTCGCAAGGCGCCTTTCCGTGCTGAAATTCGTTTAAACGAATTAGCATTGGTTGACGCGGACGTGATTGATTTGGCAGCTCTTGAGCAAGCTAACATCATCACTAATAGCATCAAAGAAGCGAAAGTTATCCTGTCTGGTGAAATTACTAAGGCTGTTACTATTAAAGGTCTTAAAGTAACCAAGGGTGCTCAAGCTGCAATTGAAGCTGCTGGCGGCAAAGTCGAGGAATAAGTTTCACATGGCAAAGCAAGGTGCAACCCTACCCTCTAGTGCACAAAGCGGTTTAGGTGAGCTTAAAGCTCGCCTGCTGTTTGTTGTGCTGGCAATACTGGTTTACCGAATCGGTGCGCATATTCCTGTTCCAGGAATTAACCCGGATCGGCTTGCTGCTATGTTTGAACAAAACCAAGGCACCATCTTGAGCTTGTTTAACATGTTCTCTGGTGGTGCTCTGGAGCGAATGAGTATCTTGGCGTTGGGCATTATGCCTTATATTTCTGCCTCGATTATCATGCAGTTGCTGACTGCGGTCAGCCCCTCGCTATCACAGCTGAAGAAAGAAGGTGAAGCCGGGCGACGGAAGATTAGTCAATACACCCGCTACGGTACAGTAATACTTGCTACCGTTCAGTCTTTAGGTATGGCGGTTGGTCTCGCAGGGCAAGGCATTGCCTTCAGCGCAGACCTAAGCTTTTATTTTGTTGCAGTGGTAACACTGGTTTCTGGTGCTGTGTTTTTGATGTGGCTCGGTGAGCAAATCACTGAGCGTGGAATAGGTAACGGTATTTCGTTGTTGATCTTTGCGGGAATTGTCGCGGGCTTGCCTAGTGCTATTGGCCAAGCGTTCGAATCTTCTCGTCAAGGTGATCTCAACATTTTAGCGCTATTGCTGATCACTGTTATGGCAGTTGCCACAGTGGCTTTTGTAGTCTTTATGGAGCGCGGTCAACGCCGTATAACCATTAACTACGCTAAGCGTCAGCAAGGACGTAAAGTGTTTGCAGCGCAAAGCAGCCACCTTCCGTTGAAAGTGAATATGGCGGGTGTAATCCCTCCAATTTTTGCTTCCAGTATATTGCTTTTCCCTGCGTCTATCGGGCAATGGTTTGGGCAAACTGAAGGAATGGAATGGTTGCAAGATATGTCATTGGCATTAGGCCCAGGCCAGCCTTTGTATATTCTATTGTTTGCTGTATCTGTGATTTTCTTCTGCTACTTCTACACGGCGTTGATGTTTAACCCTCGTGAAGTTGCAGACAACTTAAAGAAATCCGGTGCTTTTATTCCTGGTATTCGTCCTGGTGATCAATCAGCTAGGTACATTGATACAGTACTCTCTCGCCTTACATTGTTTGGTGCGTTGTACATTACTGCGGTTTCTTTGATGCCTCAGTTCTTAATTGTATTTTGGAATGTGCCTTTCTATTTTGGTGGTACGTCTTTGTTGATTGTTGTTGTAGTTGTGATGGATTTCATGGCTCAAGTACAGTCGCATTTGATGTCGCATCAATATGATTCACTGATGAAAAAATCAAATCTTAAAGGTGGATCTGGCGGCTTAGCTCGCTAGGATTCTCTGATTGGAGTAGATCATGAAAGTACGTGCATCTGTTAAAAAGATCTGCCGTAACTGCAAGATTGTTCGCCGTAACGGAACGGTTCGAGTGATCTGCAAAGTTGAACCTCGTCACAAGCAACGCCAAGGTTAATTAATGCCTGTTGTGGCGCGAAGTCGAAATAGGTTGATTTTTTTGTAATCAATCGGTAGTATTTTGCGCCTTTCGTGGAAAGGTTAAAGACTAGTATGTCATTGCCTCTCATTTTATAGATGGTAATGGCTGACAACGGAGTAAAATGAATGGCCCGTATAGCTGGCGTCAACATTCCAGACAATAAGCATGCGGTGATCTCCCTAACCTACATCTTTGGTGTAGGACGTACGGCGGCAGCACAATTGTGCACTGCTGTAGGTATTGAGCAAAGCTCAAAGATTGGAGACCTGTCTGAAGAGCAACTCGACGCATTGCGTGGTGAAGTTGCCAAGTTGACTGTTGAAGGTGACCTCCGTCGTGAGGTTAACATGAATATTAAGCGTCTTATGGACCTTGGTTGTTTCCGCGGCATTCGTCATCGCCGCAGCCTGCCCGTTCGCGGTCAGCGCACGAAAACCAATGCGCGTACCCGTAAAGGGCCACGCAAACCAATCCGTAAGTAAGTGTTAGCGATAGGATTATCAAATGGCTAAGCCTGCTACTCGCACACGTAAAAAAGTTAAAAAGCAGGTGGTTGATGGGTTCGCCCACATCCACGCATCTTTTAACAATACGATTGTGACTATTACTGACCGTCAGGGTAATACTCTGAGCTGGGCTACTGCTGGTGGTTCCGGTTTCCGTGGTTCACGTAAAAGTACGCCTTTTGCTGCCCAGGTGGCTGCGGAGCGTGCTGGTACTGCCGCACAAGAGTATGGCCTCAAAAACCTCGACGTCTTTGTTAAGGGTCCTGGACCCGGTCGTGAATCCGCTGTTCGTGCATTGAACAATGTTGGATACAAGATCACTAACATCACCGACGTGACGCCTATCCCGCACAATGGATGTCGTCCGCCGAAGAAGCGTCGTGTATAGATTAGGAGACGGTATAAATGGCTCGTTATATAGGACCGAAGTGTAAACTGTCTCGTCGCGAAGGAACGGATCTGTTCCTTAAAAGCGGTGTACGTGCACTAGACTCCAAATGTAAGGCGGAAACGCCTCCTGGAGTACATGGCGCACGTCGTGGTCGCTTGTCTGACTACGGTTTACAGCTTCGTGAAAAACAAAAAGTTCGTCGTATCTACGGCATTCTTGAACGTCAATTCCGCAGCTACTACAAAGAAGCTGCTCGTCTAAAAGGCGCTACTGGTGAAAACCTTCTGCAGCTTTTAGAAGGACGTTTAGACAATGTTGTGTATCGTATGGGCTTTGGTTCAACCCGTGCAGAAGCACGCCAAATCGTATCTCACAAAGCTATTTTAGTTAATGGCCAGACTGTGAATATTCCTTCATTCCAAGTGAATGCAGGTGACATTGTTTCTGTACGTGAGAAAGCGAAAAACCAATTGCGCATCAAACACGCATTGGACTTGGCTGCTCAACGTTCTGCAATTGAATGGGTTGAAGTAGATAGCACTAAAATGGAAGGTACTTTTAAAGCAGTACCTGAAAGAACAGAGCTATCTTCTGAAATCAATGAACAGCTGATTGTCGAGCTTTACTCAAAGTAAGACTTAATTACTAGGTGGAAAGAATGCAGGGTTCTGTCAACGAATTTCTTAGCCCAAGTCGCATCGACGTTCAGGAGAAAAGCACAACGCGTGCTCAAGTTTCTCTTGAACCGTTAGAGCGCGGTTTTGGTCACACTTTAGGGAATGCGCTTCGTCGCATTCTGCTGTCCTCTATGCCGGGCTGTGCAATTTCTGAAGTAGAAATTGACGGTGTATTGCATGAGTACAGCGCTATCGAAGGCGTTCAGGAAGATGTCATCGAAATCCTGCTGAACCTCAAAGGCGTTTCAGTATTGCTTCACAATGGTGATGAAGCGTTGCTGACTTTGAGCAAAAAAGGCCCAGGAGTTGTTACTGCAGGTGACATTCAATTGAATCAGGATGTAGAAATTGCAAACCCTGATCATGTGATTGCTCATCTTAGCGACAACGCTGAGTTGAAAATGCAGCTTAAAGTGACTGTTGGTCGCGGGTATGTTCCTGCTGACTCACGTGAGAGCGAAGAAGAAGAGACTCGTCCTATTGGTCGTCTTTTATTAGACGCGACTTATAGTCCAGTACGTCGTGTTTCTTATGTTGTAGAAAGCGCTCGTGTTGAGCAACGTACTGACTTGGACAAGTTGGTCATCAACATGGAAACTAATGGTTCAATTGATCCTGAAGAAGCGATTCGTCGTGCTGCAACTATTTTGCAGCAGCAATTGTCTGCTTTTGTTGATCTTGAAGGTGAAGCGGCTGCAGTTGCTGCAGAACCAGAACCTGAGGTTGATCCAATCCTGCTCCGCCCAGTAGATGATTTGGAATTAACAGTTCGTTCTGCGAACTGTCTGAAAGCTGAAAACCTTTACTATATCGGTGATCTGATACAGCGCACCGAAAATGAACTGCTAAAAACGCCTAACTTAGGTAAGAAGTCTCTGACAGAAATCAAAGACGTACTTGCTTCTAAGGGCTTGTCACTTGGTATGCGTCTTGAAAACTGGCCACCTGCTAGTATTCGTGGCGATGACAAGGTTGCTTCGTAAGAAGCAACTGACAAGAGCGTTAAAGCAAGAATAGTTTTGTAGGGAATTTACCATGCGCCATCGTAAGAGTGGTCGTCATCTGAATCGTACCAGCTCACATCGCCAAGCGATGTTCAAAAACATGACTGTGTCTTTGTTTGAGCATGAGTTGATCAAAACGACCTTACCAAAAGCAAAAGAACTGCGCCGTGTCGCTGAGCCACTAATTACTTTGGCTAAAGATGACTCTGTTGCAAATCGTCGATTGGCTTTCTCCCGCACTCGAAGCAAAGAAGCTGTTGGGAAGCTGTTTAACGAATTGGGTCCACGATATGCTAGCCGCCCAGGTGGTTACATTCGCATCTTGAAATGTGGTTTCCGGACGGGCGATAACGCTCCTATGGCCTACGTTGAGTTAGTTGACCGCCCAGTTGTTGCTGAAGAAGTTGACGAAGGTTAATAATTAATTTTATTAGCTTGTATAAAAAACCCGGCTTGTCCGGGTTTTTTTGTAGCTAGAAGAAGTAGCTGCTGGGTTAACAGAAAACGGCCGATCTATTATTAGTTCGGCCATTTTCTGTTAATGGACTACACCAAAAGTGATTTTAGAAAGTGTCCAGTATGTGAATGCTTCAGTGCTGCGATTTCTTCAGGCGTACCGGTAGCAATAATTTCACCACCCTTTGTTCCGCCTTCCGGCCCTAGATCAATTAACCAATCAGCCGTTTTTATTACGTCTAAATTGTGCTCAATGATGACAATGGTATTACCGTGATCACGTAAGCGGTGGAGAACATTTAACAGTTGTTGGATATCATAGAAGTGCAGGCCGGTTGTGGGCTCATCTAAGATATATAAGGTGCTACCAGTGTCTCTTTTAGAGAGTTCTTTAGCCAACTTCACGCGCTGAGCTTCACCGCCTGAGAGTGTAGTAGCGCTCTGCCCTAGACGTATGTAGGAAAGCCCAACATCAATTAATGTCTGTAGTCTCCTTGCTAGCATAGGGACAGCGTCGAAGAACTCGCGGGCATCTTCAACAGTAAGATCAAGTACTTCGTGTATGCTTTTTCCTTTGTACTTGATTTCTAATGTTTCTCGGTTGTAACGTTTGCTTTTGCAAATGTCGCAAGGCACATAGACATCGGGTAAGAAGTGCATTTCAACTTTGATAACGCCATCACCTTGGCAGGCTTCGCAGCGTCCTCCTTTGACGTTAAAACTGAACCGGCCTGGTTTGTAGCCTCGTGACCGTGCCTCCTGTGTAGCTGCAAACAATTCTCGTACAGGTGTGAAAATGCCTGTGTATGTCGCAGGGTTGGAGCGAGGGGTTCGGCCGATAGGGCTTTGGTCAATATCGACGACTTTATCTAGCTTATCGAGTCCGTGGATTTCGTTATAAGGGGCAGCCTCGAGTGTCGTCGCGTTATTCAGTGCGGTAGCTGCTAATGGATAAAGTGTTCCGTTTATCAATGTGGACTTTCCTGAGCCTGAAACGCCGGTGACGCAGGTCATTAAGCCAAGAGGGATTTCTAAATCGACCTCGTTAAGGTTATTCCCAGTAGCTCCTGTTAATTTTAGCCACTTACCTTTTTCTGTCGGTGTACGTTTTTTAGGAACAGGAATGCTCTTTGCCCCGCTGAGGTACTGGCCTGTTATAGAGTTTGGGTTCGCCATGACTTCTTCGGGAGTGCCTTCAGCAATGATCTCGCCACCATGAACACCAGCACCTGGGCCGATGTCGATGACATAATCAGCCAATCGAATAGCGTCTTCATCATGTTCAACAACAATGACGGTGTTGCCTAATTCTTTTAAGTGGGTGAGTGTTGCTAGTAAGCGCTCATTGTCTCGCTGGTGTAAACCAATGGAAGGCTCATCAAGGATATACATAACGCCAACGAGTCCAGCACCGATTTGGCTGGCTAAACGTATACGTTGTGCTTCACCACCAGAGAGCGTGTCTGCATTGCGGCTTAGTGTTAAATAATCTAAGCCGACATTAACGAGAAAGTTAAGGCGTGTACGAATTTCCTTTAAAATTTTATCGGCAATCTCACCTTGTTTGCCAGGTAGCACGAGATCTTCAAAATAACCAAAGCAACTTCCTACGGCCATGCCGGTGATGTCGGCTATATTTTTCTCATCGATGTAAACACTGCGTGCATCGGCTCTTAAGCGTGAACCGTGGCAGGAAGGGCAGGGTTGTTGTGTTTGATACTTTGATAAATCCTCGCGTACTGTCTGCGACTCTGTTTCGCGGTAACGGCGCTGCATGTTGGGTATGACGCCTTCAAAAGGATGATTCTTTATCGTGATGTCGCCGCGGTCACTGAGGTACTTAAATTCAATTTTCTCGGTGCCGCTACCAAACAGAATGGCATCCTGCTGTTTGTCAGTGAGCTTTTCAAAAGGCGTGTCCGTTTTAAAACCGAAGTGATCGCCTAATGCCGTGAGCAATTGAAAATAATACACGCTGCGGCGATCCCAGCCTCGGATGGCACCTTCAGCAAGGGTTAATGAGCTGTCTGTGATGACCTTGCTGGAGTCGAAGAATAATCGCGAGCCTAATCCGTCACAGGTTGGGCAAGCACCGTGAGGGTTGTTGAAGGAGAATAGTCGTGGTTCAAGTTCTTGGATGCTATGACCACATTGAGGGCACGCAAATCGAGCAGAAAATGTAAGCTCAAGTGCTTCGTCATCCATGCTAGCAATAAGGGCAATGCCGTCGGTTAATTCTAAACAGGTTTCGAGTGATTCTGCTAAGCGAGTTTCGAGGCCTGCTCTAATCTTGAATCGATCAATCACAACCGCAATCGAATGCTTCTTGTTTTTATCAAGTTCAGGAGCTGAGTCTAGGTCTACAACAATGCCGTTGATTCGAGCTCTGACAAAACCCTGTGCACGAAGGTTGCTGATAACGTGTAAATGTTCCCCTTTTCTGTCTTGGATCACAGGAGCAAGGAGCATTACACGACTGTCTTCTTCTAGATTAAGAATCTGATCAACCATTTGGCTGACCGTTTGTGCCTTTAAAGGTAGATTGTGGTCAGGACAGCGGGGTTCGCCTGCGCGAGCAAAAAGTAGTCGTAAATAGTCGTAGATTTCCGTGATAGTGCCAACAGTGGACCTAGGATTGTGCGAGGTTGATTTTTGCTCAATAGAAATGGCTGGTGACAACCCCTCTATATGGTCAACGTCTGGTTTTTCCATCATGGATAGAAATTGGCGAGCATACGTAGAAAGAGACTCTACATAGCGCCGTTGCCCCTCAGCGTAGAGAGTATCGAACGCTAATGATGATTTCCCCGAACCTGATAAACCGGTGATTACGATCAGTTTATCCCGAGGGATTTCTAGAGAAATATTTTTTAGATTGTGGGTGCGAGCACCGCGTACGCTAATCTTGTCCATCAGAGTCTCACTTAACAGCAGACCAACCATTATATAGGGTTTCTCATGCTCAGATAAAACATTCCCATCCTTACCTGCAAATGGATAGAATTGTGTTATCCTAATTTGCTTATAAAAACGTATACTATTGGCAAAATCGGCAGCACTAACTGAATAAATAGAAAGGTACTTAGGTCATGGCACGCGGTGTAAATAAAGTCATTCTTATCGGCAACTTAGGTCAAGATCCTGAGGTGCGTTACATGCCTAATGGTAACGCCGTGACCAACATTACTTTGGCTACAACGGATAGCTGGAAAGACCGTGAAAGTGGTCAACAGCAGGAGCGCACTGAGTGGCATCGTGTGGTGTTTTTTGGCAAACTGGCTGAGATCGCTGGTCAATACCTTCGTAAGGGCGCGCCTGTTTATGTGGAAGGTGCGTTGCGGACCCGTAAATGGCAGGGCCAAGACGGTCAAGACCGTTATACCACTGAAATTGTTGTCGATATGAATGGGCAAATGCAAATGCTAGGCGGCCGTGGTGACAACGCAGGCAGCACCGGTGGTTACCAAGGTGGCGGTGCACCGCAAAATGCTAATTATGGTCAAGCACCACAGCAGTCTGCGCCTCAATCATCAGCGCCTCAACAATCAGCCCCTACTCATAAGCCTGCTCAATCAGCACCTGCGTCCTCTCAGCCTGCTCCAAACTTTGATGATTTTGATGACGATATTCCGTTTTAAGGAAGCATGCAGTTATAGCTGCTGCCTGAGGCCTTAAATCTTCACTACTTAAACCCGCATATAGCGGGTTTTTGTTTTATATTAATCATAAAATGATTGAATATTGACCAATATGGGTCTATTTTATAAGAACTCAGACTATCCGGGAGAGTGTAGTTAATTCTACCGCCGAAGGAGCAATCGCCCCGAAATCTCTCAGGCAACGGGACCGGTAGTCGCAGCAAAATCCGAAGAGTGGTCTGTTGCACTTGCAGACCCGCCGAAGGAGCAAGTTAACCCGTCAGGTGGCGGTGCTTAGCGAATCTCTCAGGTACACAGACGGATGGGGACGTCAGGCAGAATCTTTCGCCTGCAAGCACGAGTGCTTTCCTATGAAGAAAATCGCCGTTCTTGGTGCCGGTATTACTGGCGTTACAACCGCTGCAAAATTATTAGAATCTGGTTTTGATGTGACTGTGTTTGATCGTCAGCGTTACGCTGCGATGGATACTAGTTTTGCTAATGGTGGTCAGCTATCTGCTTCTAATGCAGAAGTGTGGAATACTTGGGCGACTGTTTTTAAAGGCATCAAATGGATGATGCAAAAAGACGCGCCCTTATTGGTTAATCCAACCCCTTCTTGGCATAAGTTAAGTTGGATGACTGAGTTTCTTACCAATATCCCTAACTACGAAAGCAATACCATTGAGACTACTCGCCTTGCTATTGAGGCCCGTAAACACTTGTTAGCTATGGCGGCAAAATGGGGTGTAGAGTTTGATTATGCCGAAGGCGGTATTTTGCACTTTTATTCCGATCAAAAAGATTTTGACCATGCCCGTAAAGTGACTCAATTGCTGGCTAAAGGGGGGTTGTCTCGTCAGGAATTAAACCCTGCTGAGGTGATGGCGAAAGAACCACAGTTACAAGGAAAATTTGTCGGAGGATTTTGGACGCCCAGTGATAGCACGGGTGACATTCATAAGTTTACCTTTGGTTTGGCTGAAGCAATTCGTGAAGCTGGCGTTAATTTTCAGATGGGTGTTGAGCTTACTGATGTTAAGGCAACCGCGGACCATGTGTATGTAACTGACTCGAACGGTACGCAAAGTGAGTTTGATGGCGTGGTTGTATGCGCGGGTGTCGGTAGTCGGGCTATTGGGCAAAAGTTGGGTGATCGGATTAATGTTTATCCAGTAAAAGGGTATTCGATTACCGTTAATTTACGTGATGAGCTAAGCCAAAAGCGAGCGCCGGTTATGTCGTTGTTAGATGACAAGGCCAAAATTGTCACAAGTCGTTTGGGTAAAGATCGTTTTCGTATTGCGGGGACTGCTGAGTTCAACGGCATCAATCGCGATATTCGTGCTGACCGCATTCGCCCTTTGGTTGGTTGGTGTAACCGTTACTTTCCTGAAGTGTCAACTGAGAGCGTCGTGCCATGGGCTGGTTTAAGACCGATGATGCCGAACATGATGCCAAAGGTTGGTCGGGGTCGTCATCCTCGAGTTTTTTATAACACGGGCCATGGCCATTTAGGTTGGACTTTGAGTGGCGCGACGGCGGATATTGTTGCTGGTGTTGTTGTAGGTGCAGACCGGCAGGAAACTTCACAAATTCTAGTGACAGATCATTAATAACGTTGGTAAAGACAAAAGGCCTGTTCTCAGGCCTTTTTTGTCGGCTAACTTTCGTACTCTAGCGGGTCGATGGTGTTGTTGGCCGCAAAAGCTTCTAATCGCTCGACGCAAGAGCCGCATTTACCACAGGCTTTTTCTCGACCGTTGTAGCAAGTCCATGTTTGTTGATAATCGAGTCTATGCTCAATTCCGTAACGAAGGATTTCAATTTTATCGTCATTAAGGAAAGGGCTGATGATCTCTACAGGCTCAAAATTAGCAATCTGTGTGACATCATTCATCGCGTGAACAAACTCAGGGCGACAGTCAGGATAGATAGTATGGTCGCCGCCATGAGCGCCATAGAATACTTTTTCAGCTTTAATTGATACTGCATAACCTACTGCTAACGACAGTAGAATCATATTGCGGTTAGGAACGATCGTCGACTTCATGTTGTCTGCAGTGTAATGGCCTTCTGCCACCTCTATGTCTTTGCTAGTGAGTGAAGAACCTTGCAGTAATTGGTTGATCTGTGTGATGTCGGTAATCAAGTGAGGTATAGCCAATGACTGGCAAACATTGGCCGCATAAGTTAGCTCTTTATCGTGCCGTTGGCCGTAGTTGAAGCTAAGCGCGTAAACGTCATAGCCCTCTGCAATGGCGCGATGAAGAACGGTAAATGAGTCCATGCCACCAGAGTATATTACAACGACTTTTTCTTTCATGAGGGATCTCTTGGTCAGTGTGGGGCTATCGTGTTGGTTTGCTGGCACAGCTTATTTTCGCTCAGCGAGAGGGGCAGAGAAGGCGTATTCCATATCCCAAGGAAAACGGATCCAGGTGTCTTGGCTGACTTCTGTGATAAAGGTGTCAACTAATGGCTTACCAGAAGGTTTTGCATACAAGGTCGCAAAGTGCGCTTTGGGCAGTAGCCCTCTAGCGAAACGGGCAGTTTTGCCGGTATCAACGAGGTCGTCAATTAATAGCATGCCATCGCCATCGCCAGACACTGACTTGAGCAGCTGTAATTCGCCTTGTACCTTTGCATCATCGGTCGATAGGGTGGTTGCCACGTTTTCTTGCTGATAGCTGGAAATACACAGAGTGTCGATGAAGCGAATATCTAGCTCTCTTGCAATGATTCCTGCGGGGACAAGTCCACCGCGAGTGATAGCAACAATGCCTTTCCATGGGCCTAATTGTAATAGTCTCAATGATAGGGCGCGGGCGTTGCGATGAAACTCTTCCCAACCAACAGGATAATCCATGGAGTAAGTGTGTGAGGTCATGTGGTTACCAATAGGGACAGCGTAGGTTTTATCTGAAGACGAAAAACAAGTTTAGCATTTTAAATCGTATTATTGGGATGTGAAATAGTCTTCATCCACGCAATAAACTGCGTTTACAGGTACAATGACTGTTAGGGTTGAAAGTCGCTGTTGTGGGTAGCCTGGGCCGCTATTTTTGGCATTTAAGGTGTTAAAATAATTAAGAATTTGATGGCGTTGCCAATATGCTTCCAACGTCTGAGCAGTGTGTAATTACGGAGCCAATTTTTGTTTAAACTACCGACACTATTGATTACCGGTGCTGATGGTCAGCTCGGCTATGAGCTGGCTGCAGTAGCCCAAGAAGACGGATTTAATGTTGTAGCGCTGACGCATGAACAGTTGGATGTCACTGATCTTGATGCTGTTGTAAGCAGTTTAACTGAGCATAATCCAGATTATGTGGTAAATGCTGCCGGTCAAATAATTCCGCAGGATGTACAACTTCAGGTCGATTTTAGTGTCAATACAATAGGCCCTGAAGTGTTGGCGAAGGCGTGTGTCAAAACAAATTGCGCGCTAATTCACTTATCTTGTACGGATGTCTTTGATGGTGAACTAGAAACCGCTTATCAAGAGAATCAAAAGCAAAACCCTATCAGCGCTTACGGTGACAGTATTATTCAGGGTGAGCGAGCGATTCGCCAATTTCTGCCCCGCCACTTGATTGTCAGAACAGGCTGGGTATTTAGCGGGCGAGGTAGCTGTCCAGTACGGAGTTTATTAGAGCATGCGCGGCGACAGCCCGAGGTAGAAGTTGCCGATGGTTTGAACGGTTGTCCAACTGCGGCGTCAGATGTAGCACGAGTGGTGCTCGCATTGGTGAAGCAGTTTGACTGTGGCATCGATAATTGGGGTACCTATCATTATTGCTCCAGTGAACCGATTAGCTGGTTTGGTTTCTGCGAAGCGGTAATTGCCGCAGCGAGGCAATATGAAAACTTGGCGCTTACCAATCTTGTCATGGTGCCGAATGAACAACTCTTAGGCTTTGCAAGGCCGGCCAATGCCGTGTTGGATTGTAGCGCCGTATTGCGCAACTTTGGTGTACACCAGCGAGCATGGCGTATGGGGCTGATGCAAGTGATGCGAACATTATATGCTGCACCAGAAGATTGATTTTTATCGGGCATTTTTGCTTATTTATTGAGCATTCGGTTAAAATACGCGGCCCGTTAATTTGATGACGGGTTTGATCGAGGAAAAATGCTGATGTCTAACACTACTCCCCACAATGAAAACCAGTTGGTTGACCGCTTTGGTCGCGTGGTGGACTACGTGCGCATTTCTGTTACAGACCGTTGCGATTTTCGTTGTGTCTACTGCATGAGCGAGAAGATGACGTTTCTTCCTCGTCAAAAAGTCATGTCATTGGAAGAGATTGAGCAGGTCTCAGAAGCTTTCGTTGCCCTAGGTGTAAAGAAAATTCGCTTAACCGGTGGTGAGCCTTTGGTGCGTCGAGGCATAGAATCTTTATTACACAACCTTGGTCAGTTGAAACATCAGGGCATGAAAGAGCTTGTGATCACCACGAATGGCTCACAGTTACCGAAGTTATCAAAAACTATTAAAGCGTCCGGTGTTGAACGTATCAATATCAGTCTTGATTCGCTTAATGAAGAAAAATTTCGCCGTATTACTCGCACTGGACGTTTGAATCAAGTGCTTGAGGGTATTGATGCGGCACGTGAGCAAGGCTTCTCCTCGATTAAAATTAATACCGTTATTATGAAAAATCGTAATGATGATGAGATATTGGATTTAGTCGATTTTGCCCGTGAAAAAGGCCTGGATATTAGTTTTATTGAAGAAATGCCACTAGGTAATATCGATCATGACCGAGCAGAAACCTATTGCTCGAGTGATGAGGTCCGTGAGGTTATCGAAAGTCGCTATTCACTGAATCCAGCCTCTGATAGAACAGGTGGTCCATCTAAGTATTATCGGATGCCTGATTCTGAAAGTTTGATCGGTTTTATCTCCCCACACAGTCATAATTTTTGTAGCGAATGTAACCGTGTGCGAGTAACTGTTGAAGGGCGTCTACTCCTGTGTCTAGGTAATGAGCACTCAGTCGACTTGTTAAGTGTTCTACGTCGTTACCCCGGGGATCAAAAGCGCCTTCAGCAGACTATAATTGATGCGATGGACCTTAAGCCTGAGAAGCATGAATTTGATCTAGATGAAGAGCCTCAAATCATCCGCTTTATGAATATGACCGGCGGCTAATCCGTTTTCCATCCCTTAAATATACAGTTTACGCGTGATGCTTAAGTGGCAGTACGCGAATGAGAAGTAGCAATGAAAGCCGACGAGCTGGACCCTTTTAAAAGTATTCGTCCATACAATGATACAGAAGTCCCCGCGGTTATAGCCGGCTTAATTGAGAATCAAGAACTCATCAATGCGCTGGCTCAATATCGTTTTCCTCGATTGAATCGTTGCCTTCCTGGTGTGGTTTCCTGGTTAGTAAAAACGGGTTTGAAGAAGCAGTTGGCAGGGGTGAATACTGTTGCAGATATGCAGCAAGTGATTGCTCATTATATGGAACAGATGATTCGCAAGACCAGTCAGAACCTATCTTTTTCGGGTCTTGATGATCTGGACCCTAACAAAGCATACCTGTTTATCTCGAATCATCGTGATATTGCGATGGACCCCGCGTTTGTTAACTGGGGGTTATATCACAACAATATGCAAACAGTGCGTATTGCTATTGGTGATAATTTACTGCAAAAAAATTATGTCTCTGACCTGATGCGTTTGAATAAAAGTTTCATTGTGAATCGCTCGGTCAGTGGTGTGCGTGAAAAGCTTGCCGCGTTTGTGAAGCTGTCAGGCTACATTAGCGAATCAATCACAACAGGGCATTCAGTCTGGATAGCGCAGCGAGAAGGGCGAGCAAAAGACGGCAACGACTTTACTGATCCAGCCATTATTAAAATGCTGTTTATGAGTAAGAAGAAGCAAGGCCTGAGCTTTGCTGAAGGTATTAAAGAGTTGTCAATCGTACCTGTATCAATCTCTTACGAATATGATCCTTGCGATGGACTCAAAGCGCGCGAGCTTTACGAACGTGAGCACACGGGCGATTATCAAAAAGCGCAGTTTGAAGACATCGAAAGTATCACCCAAGGTATTACCGGATATAAAGGTGATGTGCATGTCGCCTTTGGCCAGCCGTTGGTTGGTGACTTCGAGAGTGCGGAAGACGTCGCTGCTGAAATCGACGCACAAATTATTGAAAATTATTACCTCCATGCGTCGAATAAGCTTGCCGTGGATAAGCAAGCTGACGTCTCGCCTGCTCAGTTGCACCGCTTCCAAACACGATTGTCTGGCGTGCCAGAAGAGTGCCGAGAGTATTTTACGTTGATGTACGCAAATCCATTACTGAATAAACAAAAGCAGGTTGGTGTTAACTAATGTCTGATAAAACAGAGCCCACGCTGACCCATCTTAATGAGCAAGGCCAAGCACACATGGTCGATGTTTCTGACAAGGCGGTGACCACGCGTGAAGCACGAGCAGAGGCGCGAATTCGCATGTTGCCTGCTACGTTAGAAATGATTGTGGAAGGTAAGCATAAAAAAGGTGACGTTTTTGCTGTCGCGCGCATCGCTGGTATTCAAGCGGCGAAGCGTTGCTCGGATATCATCCCGCTGTGTCATCCTTTAATGTTGACGTCAGTCAAAGTTGAAATGACACCAGATAAGGAAAATAACGAAATTCATATAGAAACCCTTTGTCGTCTCAACGGCCAAACGGGTGTGGAGATGGAAGCGCTTTCTGCGGCTTCTGCAACCGCATTAACGCTCTATGATATGTGTAAGGCCGTTGACCGAGGCATGGAGATTCACACGTTGCGTCTGCTCGAGAAAAAAGGTGGTAAAAGTGGGCATTGGCAGGTGGGTGATGAGTAAGACCGTAACTATTTTATACTTTGCCCGTATTCGTGAGGCGCTAGAGACCGAAGCCGAGACTGTGACATTATCGGATGATGTGAGGTCGGTCAGTGACTTGCTTAGCACGCTATTTGAGCGAGGCGAGCGTTGGCAAAATGCGTTGTCATCTTCTCAGCTATTGATCGCTGTGAATCAAGAAATGACTTCGGCTGACACGTTAGTAGCTGATGGCGACGAGGTGGCATTTTTCCCTCCGGTAACAGGAGGTTAAGCCTCTCGGCTTGGGTTTATGATCTATATACGTTCAGCAATTTATCAGCTTGGCTTTGCTCTAGGGCTTATTATTGGCGGTACTTTTTCATTGCTTATCGCGCCCGTTATTCCTTATCCGCAACGTTATAACTTTGTTACGGCGATTAATTATTTTGTGCTCTGGTGGGCGAAAGTGACCTGTGGCGTTAAGGTCGAAATTGAAGGTAGAGAGTATTTAACAGCCAGCCGTCCTTACGTGCTTGTCGCGAATCATCAAAGCGATTGGGAAACCTTTATTTTGCAGCTGCTGGTTAAGCCGAGCTGTACGATTCTAAAAAAAGAGTTATTGAAAATTCCTTTCTTTGGTTGGGGTTTGGCGCTGATTAAGCCGATAGCCATTGATAGGTCACAGCGTTCAGCGGCGTTGAAGCAAATTCTTAAACAAGGTAAAGCGCGTTTGGCTGACGGGATTCCTGTGTTGATTTTCCCTCAGGGAACGCGGGTTCCAGTAGGTGAGATGGGGCGCTTCAACAAAGGTGCTGCAATGCTTGCTTGTGCGGCTAAGGTGCCAGTCGTAACTTTTGCTCATAATGGGGGTGAATACTGGCCCTCGAAATCATGGTTAAGAAAGCCGGGAACAATTCATGTGAAAATTCGTCCGCCGATCGCCACTGAGGGTCGATCTGTTGATGAGGTGCAAGCGGATATTGTGGCTCAGTTAGGAACCGATATGAAACTGTCTACGGATCATAGAGGCAGTTAGGCATTCGCTAGGTCGTCCATAAAAAAAGCCGCATATTATGCGGCTTTTTTGTGGTTAGCAAAGACTAAGCTTTAGCTGTCTGGTTTGCTAGCATTAGTCACTGTAACGCTGGAAGACTAGGGAAGCATTGGTGCCGCCAAAGCCAAAGCTATTAGACATTACGCGATCAAGCTTGACGCCATCTTTGCGTTCTTGGGCAATCGGCATGCCTTCCGCTTCAGGGTCGAGTTCTTCAATATTTGCAGACGCCGCCACAAAATCATTTTGTTGCATTAGCAAGGTGTAAATTGCTTCTTGTACGCCGGCTGCTCCTAATGAGTGGCCTGACAGTGACTTGGTTGACGTTACCGTAGGCATGTTGTCACCAAAGACTTCGCGTACTGCTTTAAGCTCTTGTAGATCGCCTGCAGGAGTGCTGGTGCCGTGCGCATTGACGTAGTCAATATCGCCATCAACAGTGCTCATTGCTTGCTGCATGCAGCGTACTGCGCCTTCACCAGAAGGGGCAACCATGTCGTAGCCGTCTGATGTCGCGCCATAACCAACGAGTTCTGCGTAGATTTTTGCGCCGCGTGCTTTCGCGTGTTCAAGTTCTTCGATGACGAGCATGCCGCCGCCGCCAGCAATGACAAAACCGTCACGGTTAGCATCGTAAGCGCGGCTTGCTTTTTCAGGTGTGTCATTGTACTTGGAGGAGAGTGCGCCCATGGCGTCAAATAAAACGCTCAGAGACCAGTGCAGTTCTTCACCGCCACCCGCAAAGATAACGTCTTGTTTACCAAGCTGAATCAGCTCCATCGCATTACCGATGCAGTGTGCGCTGGTTGAGCATGCAGAGGTGATAGAATAGTTCACGCCTTTGATCTTAAAAGGAGTAGCCAGGCAAGCTGAAACGGTGCTGCCCATGGTGCGAGTCACACGGTATGGGCCGACGCGACGCATGCCTTTTGTGCGTAGGATGTCAGCGGATTCAACGATATCGGCTGATGATGCGCCGCCTGATCCTGCAATTAAACCGGTGCGAACATTTGATACTTGCTCTTCGGTTAAGCCTGAGTCTTTAATAGCTTGATCCATGGAGAGGTAAGCATAAGCCGCAGCATGACCCATGAAGCGACGAAGCTTGCGGTCGATTAATCCATCTAAATCTAGATCAATGCTGCCAGCAACGTGGCTTCTGAAGCCCATCTCTTTGTATTCTTCTTGAAAGCTAATTCCAGAGCGTCCAAGTTTCAGAGACTCGAGAACCGTTTCTTGATCACACCCTAAGCAAGATGTGATGCCGATGCCTGTGACGACGACTCGACGCATGGGTAAAACCTCATCTGTGTTTTCGCGTTAGTCAGTAAGTGCGCTGACTAACTATTATTCTAATTTGGGGGTGTCGTTATTATTGATGGCAACACTGAATAGTCGCGTTGCCATTTTTATTGCTAGAAGTTATCTGTAGAAGTGAACAAGCCGACACGCAAATCTTTTGCGGTGTAGATCTCGCGACCATCAACAGAAAGTGAACCGTCTGCAATCCCCATGACTAATTTGCGTTCAATTACGCGCTTAAGCTCTAAGTGGTAAGTTACTTTGCTTGCGCTTGGCAGAACTTGGCCAAAAAACTTAACTTCACCGGCACCAAGTGCACGGCCGCGGCCAGGGTTACCTTTCCAGCCAAGGAAGAAGCCAACCATTTGCCACATGGCATCTAAGCCGAGGCAGCCAGGCATGACTGGGTCGCCAGGGAAGTGACACTCAAAAAACCAAAGATCAGGATTAATGTCTAACTCAGCAATGATTTCGCCTTTGCCATACTGGCCGCCATCAACAGTAATGCTGTTAATACGATCTACCATGAGCATATTGCCGACAGGTAAGCGTGCATTACCTTCACCGAACATTTCGCCATAGCCGCATTTCAGTAGCTCGTCACGATCAAAGGAAGATGGTCTGGTCATTGTTAGTTAAGTATCCGTATTAGCTGGAGTGGTCACTACATTTTAGTTGCTAAAAAATAGAGCGGGAATTATACCCGTATTGAGCTCATGGTGCTATTAATGCCGAACCTTATGTCCGGCGCTCAATGGCCATATTGGCGAGAGTGCTTAAAACGTGGGTGAATTCATTATCAGGAAGACGGGCTAGCTGGGCGTTTGCAAGTTCAACTTGTGCTTTGGCTTGCTGGTGAGTATAGATGAGTGCGCCAGTTTCTCTGATGATGTCAAAAATGGGGGAAAGGTCGTCCAGTCCGCCTTTGCGTATTGCTTGGCGAATAATTTGACGTTGTGCTTCGCTGCCTTCTCGCATAGCGTGGATTAGCGGCAGTGTAGGCTTGCCTTCGGCGAGATCGTCGCCCACATTTTTGCCCATTTCTTCGCTGGTGCTCTCGTAATCCATGGCGTCGTCAACAAGCTGGAAGGCGATGCCGAGGTGGCGGCCGAAAAGTCGCATGGCTTCGCGCTCTTCATCATTGGCGGAGGCGATGATGGCGCCGCACTCTGTGGCTGCTTCAAAAAGCATGGCTGTTTTGCCAAGAATGACCTGCATGTAGCTTTCTTCGCTAACATCAGGATTTTTAACATTTAAGAGCTGCAACACTTCACCTTCGGCAATGACGTTGGTCGCATTGGAGACGACGTCCATGATGGCCATGTTCTTGAGCTCAACCATCATTTGGAACGAGCGAGAATAAAGAAAGTCGCCCACTAGAACGCTAGGCTCGTTACCCCACTTGGCATTTGCGGTAGCTTTGCCGCGGCGTAAGTCTGAAGAATCCACAACATCATCATGAAGTAGTGTTGCGGTGTGGATGTATTCGATGACGGCGGCTAAATTGATATGTTCTGAATTTTCGATTCCGCAGCTGCGCGCAGCCAGAAGCACAAGAATAGGACGGATGCGTTTGCCGCCACTTTCGATAATATAGTGACCAATTTTTTCAACGAGAGGGACGTCGGAGTGCAGGTTGTCCAGAATAAACTGATTGACCGCTTCGAAGTCGGCGTTTAGCGTCGGGTGCAGTTGGTGTGGCAGCATTGTATAAGGCAGGTAGCAACGATTTGCTCGCATGCTACGGGCCAAAGATGCGAGCGTCAAGCTGATATCCGTTATTGTTGAAAAATAAGCTTGTCTCGGTTGTTGGTTTTTAGTAGTATACGCCCCCCTGTGGCCCTCCACATTGAAGCTCCCTACCATAGGGTATCCGTAAGGACTCCATTAGAAGTAGGCGTTTTTAGTAGCCTGTTGGGCCATAAATTCTGGAGAAGATTATGTACGCAGTTATTGTTAGCGGTGGCAAACAGCACCGTGTAGCAGAAGGTGAAGTCCTGAAAGTTGAAAAACTTCAGGCAGAAGCAGGCAGCAGCGTTGATTTCGACAAAGTGTTGCTTGTTGCAAATGATGAAGACGTTAAAATTGGTGCGCCAGTTGTTGAAGGTGCAAAGGTGACTGCAGAAGTCGTTTCTCATGGTCGTGGCAAAAAAGTTCACATCATGAAGTTTAAGCGTCGTAAGCACCACATGAAGCGTATGGGCCACCGTCAGTGGTTCACTGAGATCAAGATTACTGCAATCAGCGCTTAATTGCTGGTAGCAATAGAAATTCAGGAGTAAACAATGGCTCACAAAAAAGCAGGTGGTAGTACTCGTAACGGTCGCGATTCCGAGTCGAAACGCCTTGGTGTAAAGCGCTTCGGTGGTGAATCAGTCCCAGCAGGTAGCATCATCGTTCGTCAGCGTGGTACTCGCTTCCATGCAGGTGCAAACGTTGGTTGTGGTCGTGATCATACTTTGTTTGCAACGGCTGAAGGCGTTGTTAAATTTGAAGTTAAAGGCCCGAACAACCGTAAATATGTAAGCGTTGTAAGCGCTTAATCCTGGCGGTTAAGTTTCTATTTTAAAAAGCTCCGCCTTGCGGAGCTTTTTTTTTGCATTGGTTTTATCAGTAAACTCGATGCGAAGGCTGCTAGGTTTAATGGTTTAGATTTTAAATCTTTATATAGCTGAACTAACGGGTGTCACTGAGTGGCCCTGGAGAAGACCATGAAATTTGTTGACGAAGTCGTCATCGGTATTGAAGCAGGCAAGGGTGGCGATGGTTGCCTGAGCTTTCGTCGGGAAAAGTACATCCCTAAGGGTGGGCCTGATGGTGGAGATGGTGGTGATGGTGGGTCAGTATTTATCGAGGCTGACGAGAATCAAAATACGTTAGTGGACTACCGTTATCAACGTAGATATCGTTCGGAAAACGGTCAGCCTGGTCGTGGTCGTGATTGCACAGGCCCGAAGGGTGAAGATTTGATACTCAAGGTGCCGGTTGGTACGACGGTTATTGATGAAGACACGCTAGAGGTGCTTTGTGATTTGACCTTTGATGGTCAGCGAGAGAAAGTTGCGCAAGGTGGCTTTCATGGCCTAGGTAATACGCGGTTTAAATCGAGTGTAAACAGAGCGCCTCGTCAAACAACGAAAGGTTCTTTAGGCGAATCTAGGAACCTGAAACTCGAGCTTAAAGTGCTTGCGGATGTCGGTTTGTTGGGGTTGCCTAATGCCGGTAAGTCGACCTTTATCCGTGCGGTTTCTGCGGCAAAACCTAAAGTGGCAAATTATCCGTTCACCACGCTTGTGCCCAACTTAGGTGTGGTTAGTATTGAGCGTGACCGCAGTTTTGTGGTTGCTGATATTCCTGGGCTGATTGAAGGAGCTTCGGCGGGTGCGGGTTTAGGTATTCGCTTTCTGAAGCACTTGGCGAGAACGCGTTTGTTATTGCATATTGTCGATATGGCGCCTTGGGATGAAACAACACCGGCAGAGGCGGCGCAGACTATTATTCAAGAGCTTGAGAATTTTAGCCCAGCTCTCGCCCAACAAGAGCGTTGGCTGGTATTGAATAAGCTGGATTTGATTCCAGAGCAAGAGCAAGAAGAGCGTTGTCAGGCGGTGATTGATGCGCTGAATTGGCAGGGTCCGGTTTATCGTGTTGCTGCGATTAGCAGCGAAGGTACTAAATCTGTTTGCTTGGATATCATGCGTTTGATCGAAGAGCGTCGCCAGTTAGAAGCTGAAGATGAAACTGTTGCTGAGCAAGAACAGCAGCGCAAAGCGTTATTGGATGAAGAAGTTAGAGAACGTATTCGTCAGTTCCGTGATCAGCAGCGTTTACGTAAAGAACAAGAGTCCGAGGAAGACTGGGACGATGATTTTGATGACGACGATTACGATGTTGAAGTGGAATATGCTCCCTGAGATTAATTAATGAGACCTCAGATTACAAAAGCTCGCCGTTGGGTGGTGAAAATTGGTAGTGCCTTACTCACAAATGATGGGGAAGGGTTGGATCACGAAGCCATTGGACGCTGGGTTGCGCAAATGGCGAGCCTTCGTCAAAAGGGTATAGAGCTCGTTTTGGTTTCGTCAGGTTCTGTGGCGGAAGGGATGAACCGTCTCGGTTTGTCTGCCCGCCCAGAAGAATTGCATCAGTTACAAGCGGCGGCGGCTGTCGGGCAAATGGGGCTGGTTCAGACCTACGAAACTGGCTTTAAGCAGCATGGTTATCAAACCGCTCAAATCCTCCTGACTCATGACGATCTTTCTAACCGTAAGCGCTACTTGAATGCGCGAGGTACCTTAAAGTCGTTGCTAGAATGGGGAGTAATCCCTGTGATTAATGAGAACGATACGGTTGTTACCGACGAGATTTGCTTCGGTGATAACGATACATTAGCTGCGTTGGTGACCAATCTTGTTGTTGCAGATGCATTAATCATTCTTACTGATCAGCAGGGCTTGTTTGATGCTGACCCTCGTAACAATCCGCATGCTCAATTAGTTGAAGAGACCCCGGCGCATAATCCAGCGTTAGATGCGATGGCTGGCGGTGGTGGTAAGCTCGGGCGTGGCGGCATGATGACCAAGGTGCGAGCGGCGCGCTTGGCGGCTCGCTCTGGCGCAACCACGGTGATTGCCAGTGGGCGCGTTGATGATGTGCTGTTGCGGCTAAGCGAAGGTGAGGCTATTGGTACCTTGCTAACAGCTACTGTGACACCTCAAGCGGCACGTAAGCAGTGGTTAGCGGGTCATCTGCAAGCCAAGGGTACACTTGTGTTGGATGCCGGAGCGGTTAACGTGTTGAAAAATTCAGGAAAAAGCCTGTTACCGGTCGGTGTGAAGGCGGTTTCAGGTAGTTTTTCTCGTGGTGAAATGGTGCTTTGCAAAGATGAGGAGCAACGGATTATTGCTCGTGGGTTGATCAATTATGATGCTGATGAAGCGCGGCAAATTATTGGTAAATCAAGTCAGCAAATCGCCGAGACATTAGGTTACATCGCCGAAGAAGAGTTGGTGCATCGTGATAATTTAGTCTTGGCGTAATGGCTTTATTGTTTGAGCGTGTGCTCTGCAGCTGTGATTAGCTTGCTAAAGGTCGGTGAGCCTCAGTTTGAGAAGCAGTCCGCGAGTTGACCATTACGGTTGGCTAGGTATCAATAAAAATTTCAATTTGGCTGTTTTTCCTGCTGAGATGCTGGGGATTGGATTTGTAGGCAATAAAAAACCGGCATATAGCCGGTTTTTTTAAAGCGCTTAAATTAAAGTGCTTTGATTTGTGCGTTTAGGCGACTCTTATGACGAGCAACTTTGTTCTTGTGGAAGATGCCTTTAGATACTGCTTTGTCCAAAGCAGGCGCTGCTGCTGTGAATGCAGTTTGTGCATCTTCTTTGTTACCCGCTTCAATAGCATTGATAACTTTTTTCAAATAAGTACGAGTCATAGAGCGCAGACTAGCATTGTGCTGACGGCGCTTTTCGGCTTGGCGGGCGCGTTTTTTTGATCCAGCGGAATTAGCCACAATCTGGCTCCTTTTAGTTAGTGCTGACGTTGTTTGCAACGTCTATAAAATAGGTCTCGTTAAAAACGAAGAGGCGAAATTATTCATATTTAGCCTCTTCGTGTCAACAAATTTGCACTAAAAGACGTGAATTGTTTGGTTGTTTCGGGTATGTCTGCTCGTTATTATGATTTAATCATCGAAAACATCCTCTGTAACTCTTTGTTGGAAAGGCGTTAATGTCAGAATCGGGTTCGTTAAAGCCTGCAAATAAAAAAAACGGCCTGTTGAGGTCAAGTTTGCTAGTAGGATGTATGACGATGCTTTCGCGGGTGCTTGGGCTTGCTCGTGATGTTGTCATCGCACATGGTTTTGGTGCAGGCAGTAGTGCAGATGCTTTTTTTGTGGCGTTTAAAATCCCTAATTTTTTACGTCGCTTGTTTGCGGAGGGTGCGTTTGCGCAGGCGTTCGTGCCGGTTCTTTCAGAATACCGGACTGAGAAAGATCATTTTGCGGTTAAGGCGCTGATTGATCGTGTGTGCGGTAGCCTAGGTTTAACACTGTTGTTACTTACTATTGTTGCCGTAATGGGGGCTCCCTTATTGGCGATGGCTTTTGCCCCGGGCTTCTATTTGCAAGATAGTTTGCGTTTTGACTTAACGGTCGAGATGCTTCGAATTACCTTCCCTTATCTGTTGCTGATTTCTTTAACCGCTTTTGCCGGCTCGATTCTCAATAGTTACGACCGTTTTTTAGTCCCTGCTTTTACGCCGGTGTTGCTGAATGTTTCTTTGATCGCTTCAGTTTATTGGCTGCAACCTTGGATGGAGACCCCGGTTATGGCGCTGGCATGGGGTGTTGTGATTGCTGGTTTTTCACAACTGCTATTACAGATTCCGTTTTTGCTTAAGCTTGGGCTTTGCCCAGCGCCGAAAATAGGGTTTAGCGACCCCGGTGTTAAACGGATTATGACGTTGATGTTGCCCGCGATCTTTGGTGTCTCGGTCAGTCAAATTAACCTGTTGTTAGACACGGTGTTAGCTTCATTCTTACAGACCGGTAGTGTGTCATGGCTGTATTTTTCAGACCGCTTAGTGGAGCTGCCGCTCGGTGTTTTTGGTATTGCTATCGCCACAGTTATTTTACCGAGTTTATCGCGCAATCATGTGGCCGATAATCCTGAGATTTTTGCCAAAACGTTAGACTGGTCAATGCGTATGGTGTTGCTGATTGGCTTGCCTGCCGCGTTAGCTTTGTTGGTATTGGCTGAGCCGTTAATTGTGACCTTGTTTATGTACGGTGCGATGGAGGCTCGAGACGTTGAGATGACGGCAATGAGCTTGCGGGCATACAGTCTAGGTTTGCTGGCGTTCATGCTAATCAAAGTGTTGGCAACCGGTTATTTTTCACGACAAGATACCAAAACGCCGGTGGCTATCGGGATAAAAGCGATGGTAGCGAATATGGTGCTCAATCTTGCGCTTATAGGGCCTTTGTTGCATGTAGGTTTAGCGTTGGCAACATCGCTCAGTGCGTTTATGAATGCTGGGCTGCTGCTGCGAGGCTTACTGAAGCAGGGAGTATTTGTATGGCAGGCAGGATGGTTTAAATATGTAGGTCAGCTTGTGGCGGCTAATGGGGTGATGTTGGCGTTTATTCTTTATTATCAAGGAGCGCTGATTGAGTGGATTGGCTTTAGTCTGAGTGAGCGGATCAGCCAGCTCGCTATCCTTTGTGTTGGTGGTGTGTTGATCTACTTTTTGATGCTTGTGTTGGTGGGTGTGCGGCCTCGACATCTTAAGCAATAAAGCAGGTGGGATGCAGCGTCTGCCTGAGGTATAATGCTCGGCCTTGAAAAGACTGATGAAGTCTTTTGGATCTTAGTAGTATTTGAATTGGTGATTATCGCTCAATGGAGTTAATCAGGGGCCTGCACAACCTGCGGGAAGAGCATCGAGGCTGTGTAGCCACTATCGGGAACTTTGATGGTGTACACCTTGGTCACGCAGAAGTGCTTCGGCACGTGGTTGAGCGTGCAAAGTTATTGGCTCTGCCTTCTGTTGCTATCGTCTTTGAGCCGCAACCGCGAGAGTTTTTTCAGGCTGAGTTTGCGCCGCCACGGTTGACGCGTTTTCGAGATAAACTTGAGCAATTGGCTGCTCAAGGTATTGATCGCGTTGTGTGTTTGCAGTTTAACCAGCGCCTTCGTTCGTTAACGGCAGAAGCCTTTATCGACCAGCTGCTGCTAAATGGTTTAGATGTGCGTTATTTCGTTGTGGGTGATGACTTTCGTTTTGGTTGCGACCGAGCCGGCGATTTTCAATTATTACAGCAACAAGGTGAAGCCTGTGGCTTTACTGTTGAGAGCACGCAAACCTTTCAGCTTTCTGGTAATCGTGTCAGTAGTACGCGGGTTCGATTGGCACTGGCTGAACATCGTTTTGCTGAGGCGGCTGAATTGCTGGGTCGTTGTTATTCAGTAAGTGGCAAGGTTATTCATGGGCGTAAGCTAGGCCGGCAAATAGGCGTACCGACAGCTAACCTTTCTTTACAAGGTAAACTGTTACCTTTTCAAGGTGTTTTTGTTGTTAGGGCAACAACTGAAGCTGGAGATGCGGTTTATGGTGTTGCCAATGTCGGTAAACGACCGACCGTTGATGGTGAAACCCCGTTGCTTGAGGTGCACCTTTTTGATTTTAATGAATCGATTTATGGTCAACGGTTGCATGTTTATTTTCTTGACCATATTAGAGCAGAACAGAAATTTGCCAATGTCAGCGAGCTGCAAGTGCAAATCAATGAAGACATTGATTGCGCCAGACGCTGGATTGAACAGCATGGCTAGCCGTGCCAAATATTAATGACTTGTCATAGTGAATTTGTAGAATGACTGATTATAAAGACACCCTGAACCTCCCGCAGACAGACTTTCCTATGCGTGGTGATCTGGCTAAACGCGAACCTAAAATGCTGGCGTCTTGGCAGCAGAATGGGCTTTACCAGAAAATTCGCGAGCATAGCGCAGGGCGTCCAAAGTTTATTCTCCATGATGGTCCTCCGTACGCCAATGGTGATATTCACATTGGTCACTCGGTCAATAAAATTCTCAAAGACATCATTATCAAGGCAAAGACCATCAGTGGCTTTGACGCGCCCTATGTGCCGGGTTGGGATTGTCATGGTTTGCCGATTGAGCACAAAGTGGAGACCAAAATTGGTAAAGCCGGTGATAAGGTCTCGTTTAAAGATTTTCGCAAAAAGTGTCGTGAATACGCCGCTAAACAAGTGGCTGGGCAAAAGGAAGACTTTATTCGTTTAGGTGTTTTTGGTGATTGGGAAAACCCTTATCTCACCATGAACTTCAAAACTGAAGCGAACATCATTCGTGCGCTTGGCAAAATCGTTGAGAACGGTCATCTCGTCAAAGGCTATAAGCCCGTTTATTGGAGCGTAGTGGGTTCTTCTGCATTGGCTGAAGCTGAAGTGGAGTATCAAGATAAAACTTCAACGGCTATTGATGTGCGCTTCACCGTCGTTGACCAAGCGGGTTTTGCTGGTCACTTTAGTGAGCTGTCGGGTGAAGGTGATATCCATGTCGTTATCTGGACCACGACTCCATGGACACTGCCATCTAACCAGGCGGTCTCACTCAACGCTGATTTAGAGTATGTGCTCGTTCAGATCGATAACGGACAAGGCGCGGAACGCATTTTGGTCGCGACTGATTTGCTGGAGTCTGTGATGGCTCGTTATGGCATTGAGGATTACCAAGTGGTCGGTCGTTGCATGGGCGCTGCGCTTGAAAATCAGCAGTTGCAACATCCTTTCCTCGATAAGCAGGTTCCTGTGATTCTCGGTGATCACGTTACTACTGACGCCGGTACAGGTGCCGTCCACACCGCCCCTGATCATGGCGTCGAAGATTTCGTGGTTTCTAAAAAGTACGGTATCACGACGCTTAACCTAGTGAGCGCTAATGGTGTGCTAGGTGACGGTGCGGGACCTTTTGCGGGGCAGCATGTTTATAAAGTCGACGATAGTGTCGTTGCATTGTTGAGCGAAAATCAAAAGCTGATTTTGTCGAAGAAATTTGAGCACAGTTACCCGCATTGCTGGAGAACGAAAACACCATTAATTTACCGTGCTACACCACAATGGTTTATCAGCATGGAAGGTAAAGGTTTAAGAGCTGATGCGTTAGAAGCGATCAAAGGTGTGAAGTGGATTCCGTCATGGGGCGAAAGTCGTATCGAATCTATGGTGAACCAAAGCCCTGATTGGTGTGTTTCTCGCCAGCGTACTTGGGGCGTGCCGATTGCGTTGTTCATCAATAAAGAAACACAAGAGCTTCATCCAGATACCGCAGTATTGATTGAAAAAGTCGCCGCCAAGGTTGAAGAGGACGGTATCGAGGCGTGGTTTGAACTGGATGCAGCAGAACTGTTGGGCGCGGATGCCGATCAGTACGAGAAAGTAACCGACACGCTAGACGTTTGGTTTGATTCTGGTGTGACGCATTACTCCGTATTAGATCAGGATGAGAAACTAAGCTATCCCGCAGATTTATACTTGGAAGGTTCTGACCAGCATCGTGGTTGGTTCCAGTCGTCGTTAAAAACAGCGATTGCGATCAAAGGAACGGCGCCGTATAAGCAAGTGCTGACTCATGGCTTTACCGTAGATCAGCACGGCCATAAGATGTCCAAGTCGTTAGGTAACGTGGTTTCACCACAGTCGGTGATGAACAAGTACGGTGCGGACATCCTGCGTTTGTGGGTTGCGGCTACTGACTTTAGCGGTGAGATGGCGGTATCTGACGAGATCTTAAAGCGTACAGCGGATTCTTATCGTCGTATTCGTAACACATCGCGTTTCTTGCTTTCTAACTTAGCAGGCTTTGACCCTAGCCAGCATCTAGTGGCAGCAGAAGATATGTTGGCGTTGGATCGTTGGGCTGTGGATCGTACCGCGCAATTGCAGAAAGAAATTGTCGAAGCTTATGAAAATTATCAGTTCTTAACGGTCTATCAGAAAGTCCATCATTTCTGCGCGTTGGACTTGGGTGGTTTCTATCTGGATATTATCAAGGATCGTCAGTACACCACGCAAACTGACAGTCTTGCTCGTCGTTCAGCGCAAACGGCGTTGTTTCATATTATCGAAGCCATGGTGCGTTGGGTTGCGCCAATTCTAAGCTTTACCGCTGAAGAACTGTGGCAATCGTTGCCGGGCACACGAGCAAGTTCGGTCCATCTGTCAGAATGGTACGACGGTTTATTTGAGCTAACGGGCGATGAATCTATGGGTCGTGATTATTGGCAGAGTATTCTGGAAGCCAAAGATGCCGTTAACAAGGAAATTGAAAATCAGCGTAACGCCGGTGCTGTTAAGTCAGGTTTATCGACAGAAGTAGTGCTTTATGCCGATGGCGAGTTGGCTACTCAGCTACAGAGTCTGGGGGACGAACTACGCTTTGTACTAATCACCTCTGAAGCAACCGTAGCAGACTTGTCGGACGCACCTAGTAGTGCGGTGGCTACTGATCTTGCTAGCTTGAAAGTACATGTCGCAAATAGTGAACATCAAAAGTGCGCGCGCTGCTGGCATTTGCGTAAAGACGTTGGGCAGCATGCGGGCCATGAAGAACTTTGTGGTCGCTGTGTAGATAATGTCGAGGGTGAAGGTGAGCAGCGTCAATTCGCCTGATTCAGCAAGCGTGATGGAAACATCAGGTAATCGCAGCCTTCGTTGGTTATGGTTGGTGCTATTTGTGATCGTTGTTGATCAAGTCACTAAGTGGCTGGCTACTGCGTTTCTCTCTTACGGTCAGCCGGTTTTTTTGTTACCTGTTTTCGATTTGACCTTGCTGCATAATACTGGCGCCGCATTTAGCTTTTTAGCAAATAGTGGCGGCTGGCAGCGATGGTTTTTCGCTTTGATTGCCGTTGGGATGACGGTTTATTTAACCTATTGGTTATATAAAACTCCATCGAATCAGCGTTTGTTATGCTTGTCTTTAGCGTTAATCATTGGTGGTGCTGTCGGTAATCTTATTGACCGTGTGTATCACGGCTATGTGGTCGATTTTATTTCTGTTCATTGGGCGAACTACTATTTCCCTGCGTTTAATATGGCTGATTCAGCCATCACAGTCGGTGCGGTGTTTATGATTTGGCAGTTACTCACTGATAAATCTGAGCAAGGACATTAAGGTGCCAGAGGTGTTGTTAGGTTCTAAAGTGACGTTGCATTTTGTGCTTAGCATGGAAAACGGTGAGATCATTGATAGTACAAGAGAATCTAAGCCCGGCGTGCTGACCATAGGCGATGGCACGCTGCCTAACGGATTCGAAAAAGCGATTATTGGTATGACCGAAGGTGAGCGTAAGGTTCACCGAGTAGCTCCAGAACATGCGTTTGGTATGCCTAACCCGAGCAATGTGCAGCGGTTTGCTGCTTCGGAATTCTCAGGGCAAACACTGACTGAAGGTCTTGTTATCAACTTCTCAGATGCTGCCAACACTGATTTGCCTGGAGTTGTTGTTGAATTTGATGAGAATGAAGTCGTCGTTGACTTTAATCACCCCTTAGCAGGGAAAACCCTTCTTTTTGATGTGGAAATAATTAGTCTTCTTGCTGGCTAGATTTCTTTCATGCTGAAGCGGCTTGCTTCTTGATCTACCGCAATATCTCTTTAGTGCCTTTTTAAAACGCTTGTTCTATTCTTCAAGTAGGATGGATAGTTCTATGCGTGAATAGTTAAAGACACTGGCCTTATTTCCCGATAACCTTAAAATCAACAGGATTTCATTCATTAAGCGCAGGGATTTTGGGTGTCGGATAAAAGTGCAGATATTAATATCGTCTTGAGTGTTCAGCGAGGCTTCACGCTTATTGAGCTGATGATCGTGCTACTGATCCTATCTGTTTTGCTTTTTGTGGCGGTACCAAATTACGATTCAGTGATAGCTGATAGTGAAGTGGAAAAGGCCCGTTTGAATTTAGCGACAGGCTTGGCGTTAGCAAGAACAGAAGCTGTGAAGCGTGGTGAAAATGTGAGCTTATGCCGTGGATCTTCGGGGACTTGCGGAACAGGTACTGGAGCTGTTACTTGGACAGGGGCAGGCTGGAAAGTGTTGATAGATAGTAGCAACGAAATTATCCGAACGGATGATAGTGTCAATACGAAAGTGAATGTGTCATACGATTGTGGCGACTCAATAACGTATACCTCTGTTGGCGTGCGCCAATCATCGGGTGTTGAGTGCGAATATGCCTTTACAGATACTCGAGGCGCGAGCGTCTCTACTTATTTATGCATTGCTGCAACGGGGCGGGTAAGGATGTCAGATGCGGTATGCAACTAAAATGAAGCTGCAACAAATAAGACATCAAGGTTTTACGCTAGTTGAGGTGTTGGTTGCGATCCTGATTTTATCATTAGGGATTTTAGGGTTGGTTGCGCTTGAAACCCATACATTACAGAACAATCAGAGTGCGTATTATCGGAGCCAAGCGACAATTTTGACTTACGACTTGGCCGATAAAATGCGTGCCAATATGGCAGTCGACTATTGGACGGTCACTGCCTCGTCACACGCGGGATCATGTGTGAGTTATTCCGGTGCAGCTTCCCCTTGTAGTGCTACACAGATCGCGGAAAAAGATTTGGATGAGTGGAATACGGCTATAAGCAACTTATTACCCGCAGGTAGTGGTAACGTAACTGTATCAGGTGGAATCGTAAATATTGCTATTCAATGGGATGACAATAGAGACGGCGAAGTGGACAGTGACGACGATATTTTCTCAGTGGATGTGCTGCTATGACTAGTCAACGCGGCGCCGTAAATAGGCGCGCTCAAACTGGCTTTTCATTGGTCGAGCTAATGGTCGCTGTAACCTTGGGTTTACTCATCACAGCGGCGGTTTTGCAAACGTTTTTAAGCATGAAAAAAACCTATACGTTCACAGAAGAGTTTTCACGTGTGCAGGAAAATGGTCGATTTGCTATTGAATTTTTAGCTCGTGATATCCGAGGTGCGGGGAACTTCGGCTGTTTAGGTTCACGATTTGATGAGTCCATGGTAGAAAACGACTTGAAAAGCACGACGGATACCGATTTAGAAACTGCATTAGATTTATCTGACCCTGTGCAGGGGTATGACAATATTGATGGTAGTTTTTCAACCTACGCAGGTGTGATTGAAGGAACGGATGTTATTGCAGTAAAGCTACTTGATAGTAACGCAGTTAAATTAGTTAGCCCGTTCACTTCGGGCAATCAGATGTTTGTAGATAAATCATTCAATGCAGATTGCGATGGCTCCACTACCTGTCACGAAGGTGAAATCTTGATGGTGACGGATTGCAGTCAAGCGACAATCTTTCAAGCGACTCAAACTACTGAACCTGGAGGTGTCGACAGGATTAATATAGTTAGCTCTACCAGTGGTTCTTTTACTCCTGGAAATCAGTCAGGAGTATTCGTTAATCGTTACGATGAAGGTGCATTTCTCGCAAAATTCACTTCCTATGCTTACTACATTAAAGCTAATGGACAAGGTGTGCCTTCACTTTACCGGAAACGGCTTAACATCACCGGTGGTTACACGGCAGGAACGCCAGAAGATGAGTTAGTTGAAGGCGTCGAAGATATGCAAATTCTTTATGGCGAAGATACTGATAATGACAATGTGGCAGATTACTTCGTTCCTGCGGATCATGTGACAGATATGACGGACGTGGTTAGTGTTCAAGTAAACTTAATGTTAGTGAGCCTGACCGATAATCTTACGGATGCAAACGAC
>JBLXCH010000002.1:0-9227 GCA_048265065.1 Motiliproteus sp.
GCATTAACACAGAGCTTGCTTCCTGCCGCGACGACTCACCGAGCACTTTACCCAACGAAGCATTGAATGCACGACGGTTCACTAGCTGCGTTAGGCTGTCGTGGGTTGCTTCCCAAGATAGCCTCTCTTCCTCGCGCCGACGCTCAGCGTCGTCCCTGAATACGAACACCAACCGTTCGTTCTCCCGCCCCTGTCGGATGTGGATCATACTGAGATCAACATCGAAAGCATCGCCGCTGCGATTGCGAAGGGTAACGTACAGGCTGTCGAGATCATCATGAGCAAGAAACCAGTCATGAGTGAGCGCCTGATCTTCGTGCTCAATTCCCACCAGCTCAAAGACATTTGAGCCAATATAGTCCTCGCCGGTGCCCAAAAACCGGCCCGCCGCTTGGTTCGCATAACGTATGGCCCCGCCGGTATCGGCCATCAACACACCGTCTTGCATTACTCCCAGTATGTTTTCTGCCCTCTGCTGCTCATCCCGCAGTGCATCCTCAACTTCCAATTCGTGCGAAATATCCCGCACAATCGTAACGGTGCCCATGACCTTTTCAGGCGTTTCAAGAATCGCCGTCATTACCTGACACCAAACCGGTGCGCCTACATTCAAGCCCTGCAAGCGGAAGCGATCACGAAATACCACCTGTCCCTCAAGCGCTTTTTGCCAACCTTCAATCACCGCATCACGGTCATCATCTGCGATGCAATCGAATAAATGGGTACCGCTAAGCGCGGCCAGTTTCAGGCCAATAATGCTCTCGAACACAGGATTCACAAACTCGATACGGCCAAGTACATCTGCCTGCACAATGCCGATAGGGGCGCCCCGGGTGAGTGATCGGAAAAACGCTTCCCGCTCGGCCAACGAACTAAGAACGTCCTCACGCTCATCCATGACCAGATTGAATATTTCTGCCACTTGACTGATTTCCGAACCCCCGGAAACCCCCACCGGTTTATTGCGCACACCAAGGTGGCGCTCATGCACTTGCAGCCCAAGTTCGCCTAAAGGCGCCATCAAACGACGGAAACGCCACATAGCCATCGGAACAACGAGCAAGATCACAACCAACAATATCCAGAGAAACGCATCCTTAAGGCGAGTAGCGGGAGCATAAGCTTCGCGAGCTGGCCAAACAGCGGCGACAAACCAAGGCACCTCAGACATTTGCTGAACCGACAGGATTATACGTTCACCTTTGGCGTTACTGGTTCTGGCTGTCCCCTCAAATCCGCTCATAGCTCGACTTAGCACCGGATTGCTATCACTTACCGGTTGCATAACCTCTCCGGTGCGGCCGTTGGCCAGTACAATCCCATTGCGGGCTATGATAGTTAGGTAACCGGTTTTGCCTATGCGAAAATTCGAGAGTTCTTCTATGAGGTGCTCACCCGCTAGTGAAATCGCACCCCCGAGCATGCCAATAAAGCGCTGATGATGATCAAACACTGGAGCAGCCACCATAACAGCGGGCCTGCCTTGATAGTGTGAGCGGTAGGGTTCGCTAATCTGTGGAGTAAGCTGCCCGGAGATTCGACGGAAGTAGGAGCGATTGCTGATATCCTTCCCAACCATCTTCAGCTCCTTTGGGTGCTCAGCAATGACTTTACCTTGCGCGTCAATTAGGTAAATACCATCAAACAGGTGCTGCAACGCGGTTTGGCGGCGCATCAAAATTCCTGCGCGCACTTCGAAAGCTGCCTCGCTCATAGTGAATCCCTGAGCGACGTGGTTTAACGCTTCCAAGCGCTGTGACAGTTTGTCATCCAATTCGCCAGAAACCAGCCGCGCAATGGTCTCCACCTGATTTGCAGCCTGTTGCTCAAGTTCCGACCTACTAAGAAACGAGCCTGCAAGCGCCACCAGAAGTGCCGTTAAAATGACGACACCCACCACAAGAAGCACGGCTCGGTTCACCAAGCTGCCCAGCCAACGACTCATCAGCACAGCAGAGCTACTCCGTTCTGCAGGGATTGAGTGTTAATGGTACGGCCTCCGGTGTCGAATCAGATCATGCGTGAAGACTGGGCGCAATGGCGACACAAATTCTAACAGAGGCTTGCGGACTAAAGGATTACAGTCCTTGCAATCCGAATGATAATCTTTATTATTCTCATGATGTTTCAGCAAGAGCGATAACTGGCATGAGCAACTCTCTAGCACCTCTCGATTCCGCACTCACGGACGGCCCTATTAACCAGCTACTCGCCATGGGCGGCCCTGTCATGATGGTATTGCTTGTGATGGCAGTTCTGGGCCTCATTACGTTTATTTACCTGATACTCGTGGGCGCGGTGTACGCTCCGAGATTGTCCAAAAAACTTAAAAATGTGATTACACTTTGGCAACACAGCCCTGCGGACGTAAATCCGCAAGCCATTCGCCAACAAACCAGCCGCTGGGCGAAACTGAACCCTCTCCATGGCTTAATAACCAACACCATTGAAGCTCGACAAAACCAGCAAGACGACGGGCAGATCCGCGAAACCGTAGCACGGGACGCACAGCAAGCTCTTGAGCCCTTTGAAGCCCCCCTTAAAATCATTGAAGTAATCGCTGCTCTGGCGCCATTGCTCGGTTTGCTGGGAACCGTGCTGGGAATGATGGAAGCATTCAGCGCCATGGCGGCTACGGAAGGCCGAGCAAATGCTTCTCAGTTAAGTGGCGGCATTTACGAAGCTTTGACCACCACCGCAGCTGGCCTTGTGGTCGCTATTCCATTTGCGGCACTGGCGGCTTGGATTGAGTTCCGGTTAAGACGTATCCATAAGCTTGTTAACAGCAGTTTGGTTACTGTGCTCACCGCTTCGGCACAAGCCTTTGCCGTGGCAACCGAAGCCGCAAGCGAGGCGACCACTAAAGCGGTCGAGCCTGCCCCCAGCCAATCCCGGCCAAAGGCACAAGACGAGCCGGAATCAGCATCCCACAGCAGACAGCGGTTCGCCCATGCAACTGGTTGAACTCAGGCCCAGCCGACCCATTCCAATCCGTATCACGCCACTGATTGATGTGGTCTTTATCCTGCTGGTGTTTTTTATGCTGACCAGCAGGTTACTGCCTGTGGATCATCTGGAACTCGCCAATAATACAGACGGCCGCAGCACCGTAACCGGTGAGCCACTTCCCTTGCTTACGGTTACCAAAGGCGGTGATGTTAGGTGGCAAGAGCGCAATCTACCCGTTAGCGACCTCTTGCCCGCGCTTCGCAACGCAGGCATTGCTGAAGTAAATCTTACGACTGCACCAGACACCCAACTAAGCCTGTTCACAGCCACTTTGGGTGAATTATCTCAGAGCGGCATTCAGGCCCACTGGCAACGTGCAACAAAAGAATCCCCATGACCGAACTGTTTCCACCTCCCTCTACCTCCGGCAAGTCCTTGATGGAGCGTGTAGAGGATGCGCTTTTACCACTCATCAATCTGGTTTTCCTGTTACTGATGTTTTTTATCGTGGCCGGCCAGCTGGCTGATGACCCTTTACCTGATCTGCCCGCTACACCCGCAAGCAGCGAGCAACAATCGCCCCATGCAGACCTTATGGTGGACGCTAAAGGAAGCTGGCGAATAGATGGTGAAAGTCTGGATGCACAAACGCTGCTGCAACGGCTACCGGAACCAGATGCTCAAACCCCGTTGAAAATTGCCGCAGCCAGCAGTCTTAACATGGCAGATTTGGAAAGCCTTTTGCGCACTTTGGAAAATGGCGGTTACAAAGAAATCCTGCTGTTGACGGAGCCTGAAGCGTGAGGGAACCAGGAAAGGCCATCCGCCTTGGCCTGCTGGCCGTCGCCATCGTTCTGAGCGCGGGCATTCTAATGGCCGCTGCTCCCGAGAAGACCATAGAGCTAAACCTGCTTGGCAACGCAGCTATAAATACCGCGCCCGCCATCAAGATCTCGCTTGCAGGCAAGTCCGCGCCAGAACCCATTGAGAAAGCAAAACCTCAGCCAGCTCAAGAAACCCAACCCGAGCCAAAGCCAAAGCCAAAGCCAAAGCCAAAGCCAAAGCCAAAGCCAAAGCCAAAGCCAAAGCGTGAACCAAAACCGACACCAGAGCCAGAGCCAGAGCCAGAGCCAGAGCCAGAGCCAGAGCCAGAGCCAGAGCCAGAGCCAGAGCCAGAAGAAGCACCGGAAGAGAAAAAGGCGCGCTTCTTCTCGAGAATCAAACAAGGTTTAGGCCGAACAAAAGCTAACTTGTCTGATGGTTTGGCGAGTCTTTTCGTGGGTGCCAAAACGATTGATGATGATCTGTTGGAAGAAATTGAAACGCAGCTGCTGATGGCGGATATCGGTATCGATGCGACGACAGAAATTATCAACAAGTTAACCGATAAACTGCAACGAAAGCAGTTAGCCGATGCTGATGCTTTATATCAAGCGTTAAAAGCAGAGCTTGCCGTGTTGCTATCAGCAAGCCAAGAGGCCTGGGAACCGGTTTCACCGACAGGCCCTTATGTCATTTTGATGGTTGGTGTGAATGGTGTAGGTAAGACAACGACCATTGGTAAGTTGGCGAAGCGCTTCCAAGCAGAGGGTCGTTCGGTGATGTTGGCTGCCGGTGATACCTTTCGTGCAGCGGCCGTAGAACAGTTGCAGGTGTGGGGTGAGCGTAATAATGTTCCCGTGGTCGCTCAGCATACGGGTGCCGATAGTGCTTCTGTTATTTTTGACGCGGTTCAGTCGGCTAAGTCGAAAGGTATTGACGTGGTGATCGCCGATACGGCAGGTCGTTTGCAAAATAAAGCAAACCTGATGGCAGAGTTGGAAAAAGTCGTTCGTGTGATGAAAAAAGTCGATGACACCGCTCCACACGAAGTGATGCTCGTGCTGGATGCAGGAACCGGCCAAAACGCCATCAGCCAAGCTAAATTGTTTGGCGAAGCTGTGGGGGTGAGCGGCATCAGTCTTACTAAGCTGGATGGCACGGCCAAAGGCGGGGTTATCTTTGCTATTGCCAAACAGATGGAGCTGCCGATACGCTTCATTGGCGTTGGTGAACAAATTGATGATCTTCGTCCTTTCGTGGCCGAAGAGTTCATTGAGGCTTTGTTCGCCAATGACGATTAACCCTTCTTTCTAAGGTATAGAGACCTGCGGTATCTATGATTCGATTTGATAATGTCAGTATGCGTTATCCCAGTGGCTTTGAAGCACTGAAACAGGTCTCTTTCTCTCTTGAAAAAGGCGAGATGGCATTCTTAACGGGCCACTCAGGCGCCGGTAAAAGCACGTTGTTAAAGCTGATTATGCTGATGGAACGAGCCAGCCAAGGGCAGGTCATGGTCGATGGTAACAACCTTAATCGCCTGCCCAACCGTCAAATTCCTTATTTGCGACGCCGAATCGGTGTGGTGTTCCAAAACCATCAACTGCTTTTCGATCGAACGGTGTTTGATAACGTGGCATTACCGCTGCAAATTTCCGGTTATGATCATCAAGATGCTGGAAGGCGAGTTCGCGCAGCGCTCGATAAAGTCGGCTTGTTGAGTAAAGAAAAACTAAATCCTGTGTTGCTCTCTAGTGGTGAGCAGCAGCGAGTAGGCATTGCACGGGCCATTGTAAATAAACCGCAATTGCTTCTTGCCGATGAGCCGACCGGGAATTTAGATCCACAGTTATCCGCAGAGATTATGGGATTGTTCCAGCAGTTTAATCAGGTCGGTGTCTCTGTGCTTATTGCGAGTCACGATCTTGAGCTTATTTCTCGCATGTCGCATCGTGTTCTGACCTTGCAAGAAGGGCGAATGCCGAATGTTTAATCGTCCTAAACCCAGTCAAAAGCCACAAAGTGCCAGTGTTCATCGACTAGATACTCGTGACCATAGCCGTAGTTATGTTAGTAACCATCGACGTATGGCTCAGATCAGCTTGGCTCGGCTTCGCGAAGCACCGTTAGCAACATTAATGACCTTACTGGTCTTGGCCATAGCGTTAACCTTACCGGGGGTGCTCTATGTTGGTTTAACAAACATCCAAGCGGTTAGTGACCAATGGCAAGGTAGCAGTCAGATGACTTTGTATCTTGGCCAGCAGCTTTCTGAAACACAAGGGCAAGATTTAGCTGCACAGTTGAGTGCTAATGAGCAGGTTGATAAAGCAGTTTATTTGTCAAAGGCTGAAGCGCTTGATGAATTCAAACGCTACTCAGGTTTTGCGGATGCTTTAGAGCAATTAGACGTTAACCCGTTGCCCGCCGCTATTTTGTTAGCGCCAAGCGAAGATTATCAAACCGAGGAACGACTTCGTCCCTTGATTACCCAGCTTAGTGCCATTGATGGCATTGATGATGTGCAATTAGATTTGGGCTGGGTGCAACGGCTTCAGGCAATGGCAGCTCTGGCTCAGCGAGTGGTTCTGGTGCTGGCTGTTTTACTGGGGCTGGCGGTGGTACTGGTGATTGGTAACACCATACGCTTAGAGATCGAAAATCGCCGCGATGAAATTGTGGTCGTAAAGCTTGTCGGTGCTACGGATGCGTTTGTTCAGCGTCCCTTCCTTTATACCGGGTTCTGGTATGGCTTAGGGGCTGGGCTTTTGGCCTGGGGGTTGATTCAACTAAGTCTGTGGTATTTGGGCGGCGCTATTTATGCTTTAGTGGGTCTTTATGCAGGAGACTATGCGTTTTCAGGTCTTGGCGTAGTGGCGACTTGTGTGCTTGTTGCAGCAAGCATTTTTATAGGTATCGCCGGTGCTTGGCTTGCTGTGCTTCGTCACCTTAAGTCAATTGAGCCTTAATGATTCCTAGTGTATTTTCGTACATCCATTATTAAAGAACCCTAGAAAAAATGGGGGCTTTTAGCGGTTGCTAGCGTGCTTATCTAGGGCTAAACTACTTCGTTCATTGAAAATCTGTTTTAACTGAACCTTTTGTTGTATTTACCGTCATACGATTGGTTAAACAGCAACGGAGCAAAAAATGGGAACAAGTCTACAGCCTGTTGATATGCTAAGCCCGGGTCAGAACCTTGAGGCATATATCAATTCAGTCAGCGCTATTCCTGTGTTGACCGCTGAGCAGGAAAAAAAGCTAGCAGAACGCTTACACTTTGAGGAAGACCTTGAAGCTGCACGTCTGTTGGTTATGTCACATCTACGATTTGTGGTTCATATTGCACGTTCGTACTCGGGTTATGGGCTATCTCAAGCCGATTTAATCCAAGAAGGTAACGTTGGGCTTATGAAGGCGGTGAAGCGCTTTGACCCGACCGTGGGTGTTCGTCTGGTTTCGTTTGCCGTGCATTGGATCAAAGCAGAAATGCACGAGTTTATTTTACGCAATTGGCGCATTGTTAAAGTTGCGACGACCAAAGCGCAACGGAAATTGTTTTTTAACTTACGCAGCGCTAAGAAAACACTCTCATGGTTAACTAATGATGAAGTGACAGCCGTTGCCGGTGATTTAGGGGTAGAGGCAAAAACAGTTCGTGAAATGGAGCGTCGCCTGACGGCTCAAGATGCAGCTTTTGATGGCGGTGTTGACGACGACGATGATGAAGCTTACAAGTCACCCGCTCATTACTTAGAAGATAAGCGCAACGACCCAGCAATAATGCTTGAAGATGAGCAATGGGAAGCTGATTCTAACCAGCGCTTACAAGTCGCAATGTCTACCTTGGATGAACGTAGTCGTAATATTTTGGTGCAGCGTTGGTTGAGCGAAGAAAAATCCACCTTGCATGAATTAGCCGCTGAATATGAAGTCTCTGCGGAGCGTATTCGACAGCTAGAAAAGAATGCTATGAAAAAAGTTCGTGGCCTTTTGGACGCTTAATGCTTGTGATTCTTACGCAAAACGCCGGGTTATCCCGGCGTTTTTCTTTGTGGGGATAGAAAAACAGCGATGAGACCCCATATACTTTTTGCCATTGCGGCGTTGCTTGGTGGGCTCGCCGTTTTGCTGGGTGCTTTTGGTGCGCATGGCTTAAAGGCAATCTTCACCACAGCAGAGTTGGCTACCTATAAAACAGCTACTGATTATTTGATGTATCATGCGCTGGCATTATTGGGCGTTGCAGCGATGTGGCGACAAGTGACGCATCCTAATAGCTTTATGTGGGTGTCATTCATCATGTTGCTAGGTATCGCGCTTTTTTCAGGCAGTCTCTATCTATTGTTATTTACAGGACTGCGCTGGGTTGCCTGGCTGACGCCTTTTGGTGGTTTATTATTGGTGTTTGCGTGGCTGTTATTAGCGTGGCAAGGGCTGAGAATGTGTAAAAGGATTGATGAGACGTAATCCATGATCGAAATTATTTTAAACGGTGAAACCCACGAGGTTGCATCGCAGACAACGGTTTCAGACTTGCTCGAATCCTTAGGTATGGCCGGTAAGCGCCTTGCGATTGAATATAATCGGGAAATATTACCTAAGAGTCAGCATGCTGAAACTTTATTAAAAGCTCAGGATCGGGTGGAGATTGTTCACGCGATTGGTGGTGGTTGAGCCGAAGCTTAACCCCAAAGACGATAAGATCTAGAGACATGATTTATGACTGATACAGTAAAGCCTTTTCAGGATAGCCCGTTAATTATTGCCGGCATGGAGTTTAAATCTCGCTTGTTAGTGGGTACGGGTAAATACAAAGACATGGATGAATCTCGAGATGCGATTGCCGCTAGTGGTGCAGAAATTGTCACCGTTGCTGTGCGTCGTACTAACCTTGGGCAAAATCCTGATGAGCCGAATCTATTGGATGTCATCACTCCTGAAAAATATACTATGCTGCCAAATACTGCTGGCTGTTATAACGCTGTTGATGCTGTTCGCACCTGCAAGTTAGCGCGTGAATTATTAGACGGGCATGACCTCGTAAAGTTGGAAGTGCTTGGTGATCAGAAAACCTTGTTTCCCAACGTGACCGAAACATTAAAAGCGGCTCGTGAATTAGTCGATGATGGTTTTAAAGTCATGGTTTATACCAGCGACGATCCTATTATTGCTAAAGAGCTTGAAGATATGGGCTGTGTTGCGGTAATGCCATTAGGGTCGTTGATTGGTTCAGGTTTGGGTATTCGTAACCCCTACAACATTCAATTGATTATTGAAAATGCGAACGTTCCTATTCTTGTTGATGCTGGTGTCGGTTGTGCCTCGGATGCTGCGATTGCAATGGAGCTTGGTTGTGACGGTGTGTTGATGAATACCGCAATCGCTGCCGCAAAGAACCCAATTCTGATGGCGTCGGCGATGAGAAAGGCCATTGAGGCGGGGCGCGAGTCGTT
>JBLXCH010000002.1:9327-59893 GCA_048265065.1 Motiliproteus sp.
GCAATCGCTGCCGCAAAGAACCCAATTCTGATGGCGTCGGCGATGAGAAAGGCCATTGAGGCGGGGCGCGAGTCGTTTCTTGCGGGAAGAATGCCGATTAAGCGTTATGCGAGTGCGTCTTCGCCACTTGCGGGCACCATTGTGTAATTATGCTTAGGCTCGTCGTTGTCTCTAGAATCATCGCATTTTGGACCGTCGCGCTACGATAATTAAAGCAAAAACTGCGGGTTATTATGCCCGCTTTTTTATTATTAGTGATTTGCTATCAAGCCGTTAGGTGGGTTTATGTCCGGTGTTTCAACACTAGCAAAACGTCTTAAACAGTTGCAGGAAAGCGGCCTTTATACGACATTGAGTCAGCTCCAACACGGTATTGAAAAAGAAGGTCTACGTGTTGCTGACAGCGGTGGGATTGCTCAAACCGGACACCCAAAAGGGTTAGGTTCAGCATTAACCAATGGACGTATCACCACAGATTATTCTGAGGCTTTATTAGAATTCATTACGCCAGTGTTTTCTAGCGTTGAAGAGTCGCTGCACTACCTTAAAGAGCTTCATCACTTTAGCTATGAGCAGTTAGACAAAGAAACCATCTGGCTTTCCAGTATGCCTCCGCATATGAAGAGCGAGGAAGACGTACCTATTGCACGTTATGGTGACTCTAACGTTGGGCAGATGAAGTACATCTACAGAGTAGGGCTTGCTAATCGCTATGGTAAGGCAATGCAAACCATTGCGGGCATTCACTATAACTTTTCAATGCCGGATACATTTTGGCAAGCTTATCAGGAGTTACTGGGTGATAAGCAGAGTTTGCAGGATTTCAGGTCCAGCCAGTATTTCGCCTTAATTCGTAATTTTCGACGCTACTCTTGGCTACTTATTTACCTCTTCGGTGCTTCTCCTGCACTTAATCGGTCATTTATGAATGGTCGAGAGATTGATGAGTTAGAAGCGCTCGGCGATGACACCCTAATAGGGCCCTACGCTACAAGCTTAAGAATGAGTGATTTGGGCTATTCAAATGATGCTCAGTCTAGCCTTAATGTCTGTTATAACCAGCTGCAGACTTACGCTAACACCTTGACGTCCGCGATCTCTGAGAGCTATCCAGCGTATGAAAAAATCGGCGTTAAAGTGGATGGTGAATACCGCCAGTTGAATGCGAGCTTGCTGCAGATTGAAAATGAATACTACAGTGACATACGGCCAAAACGAGTTACGCTTTCAGGTGAGAAGCCGGTGGCTGCATTGAAGGATCGTGGCGTTGAGTATGTTGAAGTACGCAATGTTGATATCAATCCTTTTATTCCTGTTGGGATTGACTCTGCGCAAGCACGGTTTATCGATAGCTTTTTGGTGTACTGTTTGCTGGCTCCTAGTCCTGAGATCGACAGTGAAGATTGTGAGCGTATTAAGCGTAACCATCGTGCTATCGTTTGGCAGGGACGCTTACCTGGCCTGAGTTTGGAAAAACCAGAAGGCAGCGTTGATATGAAACACTGGGCTGAAAGTTTGTTAGCTGAAATTGAGGGGGTTGCAGAACTGCTTGATGCTGGGCAGTCTCGAGAGTGTCATCTTAAGTCTATTAATGAGCAACGAGAAAAGTTAGCCAACGCTGAGCTAACGCCCTCTGCACAGGTATTGGCCGCGCTTCGCCAAGGGTTAAGTCATGACGAGTTTGTGCTCCGGCAATCTCAACAGCATCAGCAATCTTTAATGGCAGAAGGGCTGGGTGAGGCGATGCGAGATGAGCTGACTCAGCTGGCGAAGAACTCTTGCCTGCAACAGCAAGAAATAGAAGCTGGCGATACCGTTGGTTTTGACCAGTATTTGGCGCGTTATTTGGCTCAATAAGCGCGCCTAGTATTACTCTTGAACAACAAAACTGGTGAATAGTAAGTTTTTCAGCATATCGTAACCGGGGTTGCCATACTCTTCGGTTAGTACATCTCTAATTGCTTCAATCGATTGCTGTCGCACATGATCTCTTGCGGTGGCGGTAGCTAGGTTTTCAGAACGCTGAGCGCTTAGCAGCATCACCAATGTGTGCCGAATTGCTGGCTTATGCAGCTTGATGTTGCTCTCTGCAGTGCTGTCTGGAGCAATCAGTGTGACTTCTGTTTTCAAATATTTCAGTGGACCTGGGCCACCAAATGTAACGATAAATGCAGGTTGCATTTCTATATAAATTGAGCTGCTGGCTTTTCCTGCTCCCTCATCTTGCGCCTGCCCAAGTACTGGCCATATAAGCACGCAGAGCGATAGAAAAAACACCTTAACTTTCATGGTCATAAACTACATTTCCGTAAAATAAAGCGTCATCGAATACGACGTTTGTATATAATAACCTATGTATTGCAAGCTCGCATGAAGAATGAGGAAGTTGGTTGCTATCCGCTTTCGCTTGGGGCTAGTATTGCGGTGTTTGATCGCTAGATCAACCTCATACCATGAGCTGAATCATGAGTTTTACAGTTCTTAACTTGATGCAAGGATAGACCACTAAGGAGCAAGTCATGCTAGAAAAGTGCAAGAGTGCCAAAGAGCGCTGGGGTGGGGTTAGTGAACTCATCGACCGCTGGCTGCAAGAGCGTCAAGACCTGCTCGGTTTATTCATAGAGTTACCTCAGTTGGAGCTGAACCAAGACGTGCCTGATGTCTTAAAGCGTTTTGGCGATATATTGGTCGACTATGCGTCTTCTTGGCATTTTGGTGTTTACGAACAGTTGCTCGTCGAAGCAGATCAGTTTAATGATGGCGGTGTTCAATTAGCTCGTGAGCTAGAACCGAAGATTCAACAAACGACAGATGTAATCGTTGATTTTAATGATCAATATGAAGATGTTTCTGTACTTCGCATACAAGATGTTTATCAGCTGGGTGAGCGCCTGTCAGGGCTTGGAGAAGCGCTGGCGGAACGTTTTGAAATGGAAGACCAGTTGATCGAGCGGTTGCATATTGCTCATCGTGATCGAGTCTAAACGACTGAGTATTTTTTCATGAAAAAACTAGCGGGCTTGATAGCGTCAGCGGTTTTGTTATCAGCATGTAGCGGCGGTGAAAGCCCTACCGCTACACACGAGTACGCCCTACAAGGTCTGTATTCGGCTAGTTTGTCATCGCAAGGCTCGTTTGCTGTTGTTGGCTCAATTCAGCACGGGGGTAGCCTTTGGGATGCGACCAATAACGAACGTTTATATAATTGGAACCACCAACAGGGTGTTTATGCCGACCTTGTTGCTTCTGCTTTCTCCCCTGATCATCGTTTTGCCATCACCGCAGATCAACAGACCATGGTGTTATGGAATGTAGACGAAGGGTCACCCGTGTGGTTCTGGAATGCTCCTGCAGGCATTTTGGATATTAAGCTAACAACAGAAGCTCGCTCTGCTTTACTAGGCTTAGAAAACCACCAAGCTGTTTACTTTGATGTTCAACAAGGTGGCGTGCTACACACGTTACATCACCAAGATAGAGTCGCAAGTGTTGATACCACGGCGGATGGTCGGTTTGCGTTAACAGGAAGTGATGATAATCGAGCCACTTTTTGGGATGTAGAGGCTGCTGCAGTACTTCAGGTTATCGAGCATGAGAACAACGTCAACACGGTAGCTTTGTCGCCAAACGGGGATATTGCTTTTAGCGCCGGTCAGCTTGAGCAGGCGAAGTTATGGAACACTCGCACAGGGGAAATCTTGCAGGTTTTAACTGGTGGGGAGAGTTTCATTCAAAAACGTCATAGCTATACTGCGGCGGTATTTTCCGACAATAATCTCCAACTACTTACAGGCAATAGCCAGGGTGAAGTGCAATTGTGGGATGTCAGGCAGGGGACACTGTTAAAGACATGGATATTGCAACGAAGAGACCCTCTACGCCCAACCAGTGCATACGTTATGGCGTTGGCATTTACGAGTAATGGCTACCGTGCCATTGGCTCAAATGGTTTGATTAATGAGTTGAAGTAGTTAACGTTCGCGACTGTGGGGCGACTGTGGGGCGACTGTGAGAGCGAATAAGCAGGACGCTTAACAGCCTTGGCGTGATTACACCAAGGCTTAGATTTACTATTTAGCCGAGGGAAGGCTGCTTCCAGCGGGTGGCTCTGGGTTAATGTCCAGTAGTTCCACTTCAAATACTAAGGCTGAATTCGGCTCGATAGCATCACCCATACCATTTTCGCCATAGGCTAGCTCAGCAGGAATATAGAACTCTGCCTTGGCGCCCTTGTTTAAAAGCTGCAGACCTTCTGTCCAACCAGGAATCACACCATTAAGAGGGAACGTGGCTGGTTGGTTGTGTTTGTAGGAGCTGTCAAATTCAGTACCGTCAATTAACGTGCCGCGGTAGTGAACCTTGACGGTGTCAGTTGCTGACGGTTTAGCGCCAGTGCCTTCGGTAATGATCTTATATTGCAGGCCGCTTTCTGTCGTTTTCACGCCCTCTTTATCCGCGTTGTCTGCGAGAAACGCTGTGCCAGCTTTGAGGTTTTCAGCGGACATGGCTTCATAAGCGGCGATTTGACGCTGCTTAGCACGCTCTTGCAGCTCGGTTATTGCTGCACGGAGTTCGTCGTCTGAAAGGCTTCTCTCGGCATCTGGGCCTGATTCACTAATGCCTTTCTTAAGTGCTTCTACATCTAACTCGTAACCAAAGTCTTCAAGGCTAATGCCAAGGCGAAGCCCCATTAGGTAGCTCGCTTTTTGTTGTAGCGTTTCGACTTCTGCTGCTTGAGTGGTAGGTGCTGTGATGAGTAAGCCGGCAAGGGCGGCGCTGACTATGACGTGTTTTTTCATTCCTAATCCTTAATAGTGAATCCGGCTGAAGCGAGCTTATAAACTCGGCCACTTATAGCCTAAGTGGACAATTTAACTGGAAAGTTCCTGCGATTGCTAGATTCTTTTATTTCTAGGGCTTATTCGTGCATGGCTCTCTGTGAGAAGAGCGTACTGTGTTAACATCCCGCGCCATGATTGAACTGAAAAAATTAACCCTGCAAAGGGGAAAGAATGTCCTGCTAGAGCAGACTGACTTAACGATCCATGCGGGTCAGAAAGTCGGCATTATCGGTGCTAATGGCGCAGGGAAGTCGAGCTTGTTTAAGCTGTTTCTTGGTCAGTTGCAGGCCGATAGCGGTGACTTTCGAGTGCCTAAAGAATGGCAAATAGCGCACATGGCACAAGAAGTCGCACTTGCTGACGTTACCGCGATTGAGTATGTACTTGATGGTGATGCAGAGCTGCGTAGCCTTGAGCAGAAAATAGCCACAGCTGAGGCTGAGAACCAAGCCTTACACTTAGCAGAACTCTATGGCCATTATGAATCTGTCGGTGGATATCATGCGCGTTCGCGTGCTGAGCAATTGTTACATGGCTTAGGTTTTAGTCAGTTGGGTTGTGGCCGACAGGTTGGCGAGTTTTCCGGTGGATGGCGAATCAGATTGAATCTTGCTCAGGCACTCATGTGCCGATCAGATTTGCTCTTGCTGGATGAACCGACTAACCACCTCGATTTAGATGCAACGCTGTGGTTAGAAAACTGGCTTAAGCAGTACACAGGTACGCTAATGCTGATTTCTCACGATCGTGATTTTTTGGATCAAGTCATCAACTACATCGCACATATAGAGAACTTTAAGCTCAATTACTATCGTGGCAATTATTCTATTTATGAGCGTACTCGAGCGGAAAAGCTCGCTCAGCAGCAGGCGGCGTTTGTTAAGCAACAAGAAAGAAAAGCACAAATAGAGGACTTTGTTAGACGATTTAAAGCAAAAGCGTCAAAAGCGAAGCAGGCACAAAGCCGGGTAAAAGAGTTAGAGCGGATGGAAGAAATAGCGCCAGCGCATGTTGATTCGCCCTTTGATTTTAGTTTCTTTGGTGAGCAAAAACTGTCTAACCCTTTGTTAAATATACAGCATGCAAACTTAGGTTATGACAATAAAGCGATTCTCCGTTCAGTTTCGATCAACTTGCAGCCGCAAATGCGAATTGGCTTGTTGGGAGCAAACGGAGCCGGTAAATCTACGTTAATCAAGTCATTAATGGGCGACATTACACTGCTGTCAGGTGAGCGTGTTGAAGGAGAGAATCTGCGCATCGGGTACTTTGCGCAGCACCAGCTCGAATCGCTTGATATGGAGGCGAGCGCGTCACTGCATCTGCAGCGCTTGAGTCCGCAGGCCTCTGATCAACAAGTGAGAACGTTCCTCGGAGGCTTTAACTTTCATGGTGATCAAGCTCTTGATCCCGTTCGGCATTTTTCAGGGGGTGAGAAAGCGCGCTTAGCGTTGGCAATATTAGCGTGGCAAAAGCCTAATCTATTATTGATGGATGAACCGACAAACCACTTGGACTTGGAAGTGCGGCATGCGTTAACAATGGCTCTGCAGGATTTTCCCGGCGCGTTAATTTTAGTGTCCCACGATCGTCACTTGTTACGAAATTGTGTGGATGAGTTTTGGCTTATTAATGATGGCGTGCTGGATGAGTATCATGGCGATTTGGATGATTACTCACGTTTGTTGGCGGATGCTCAACGTACCTATATTGATAACAGTAAGGTCGATAGTCACAAGCCGCAGGCTGGAGAGAATGCTGATACTGAGTCAGCTCAGCAGCGTAAGGATCGAAAACGGCAAGAAGCCGAGAAACGTCAAGTGCTTGCGCCACTTCGTAAGAAGCTCGTCGCTTTAGAAAAACGTATCGATAAGCTGCAGTCGCAATTAAGTGGTATAGAAACCTCTCTAGCGGATCCGCTTATGTATGAAGATAGCCAGAAGGCGTCATTAAAAAAGTTACTGCTGGAACAAGCGGAAGCAGAAAAGCAGTTAGCTGCGGATGAAGAAGAGTGGATGGAAATATCAGAAGAGCTGGAGCACTTAACCGCCTAAAGTCATCATTACACCATTAGGCGGTTTTGTCTGGGGTTGGTCGAACCGTTAGCTGGCTTTCAATACGCGAGTCATTTCGGTTAAGTCATCTTCTTTGTGGTGAACTTTTTCGAATGCACTTTCCGCTTGTTCCATTGTGAGCCCTAATTCATTAAGTAGGACATCAGGAATTTCACCTGTTGGGCCATCACCGATTTCGTGTTTACGCAATAAGCGTAATGAGAGGTTGGTTAACATGGCGTATTGACTGTGCTCGCCTTGGAAATCAAGGTCATTTTGATAGCGAATAGCGCGGTAAATTTCAGGAGGCAAATTCCATGTTTCCATTAACCAAGCACCGACTTGCTCACGAGTCACATTGATGATTTGTTTCTCGATATATTCGTGGTGAAGGTGCGGGTTTGCCTCGACATAGCGAGACACTAATGCGAAGTGGGGTGGGAAAATATGAGCAAGTGCCAAGTATCCAAAGTTATGTAGCAATCCACAAAGGTAAGCTAAACCAGGGTGAGGCCTTGTTTCTGCTGGCATTTGTTTTGCTAGTCGTTCTGCAAGGGTGGCGCAATAAACCGACTGTAGCCAATAAGGTGTTGCACCGCGTGGTGTGTTGTTTGGCAACGTTAGGGTGTTTCCCATTGCGATGCCGAGTGCAAGGTTAACCACTAAGTCATACCCGAGCACACGAACGACAGCATCTTGAACGGAACGGATTGTGCCTGGCGCTGCATAATATGGAGAAGCGGCCCAACTCATTACTTGAGCGGATAAGCTTGGATCCATTTTCACAATAGGGACCAAGTCGTCAACGCCTGCGCTGGGGTTGGTACGTAATTGTAGAATTTTTTGAGACGTTGGCGGTAACGTAGGCAAACCCAGCGTATCTTCTAAGCGCTGCTTAATGCGGAGAGCGGTGAATTTCTCAACGGCTTTGGTGATTACCGTAACATCATCACCTGAGGGCTGTCTGGCATCGATTTCATCAGTCGTTAAGCCAAGTGTGCAGTGTTTGACGTCGTCACCTAAGCTGGCAACGTCGACGCTGAATTCGCGCTCAGAATTTGGCTCGAAGAGGTTTAACGTACCTGAAGACGGGCAGGTGTGGTCCATCAGCGTAGGGATGCTGAATAGTTTGGCTACCCCTGCTGTTGTTTCTAGACCGGACTGCCCAAAGAACTTGATTGAATCTTTTGCGCTAAGAGGTTGTAGTTGGCGGCCTGTTTCCTTCCATACACTGACTAAGTTTAATAGCTGTGCATGCGGCAACAAAACCAACACCTTACCCTGAGAGTCATGAAGCATCAGGATCCGAATGGTTTTATCGTTAATCATGGCGGTATCTCTTGGCAAAAGCTCTTTATTAGGTTGTTATCAGTCTAGCACAGGGTATATGACCGACAGGGCGTGTATTAACAGCTTTCGGCCAAAATTGTACTTTCTTTAACCTAGGTCAACAGGCTGAAACTGCTGTGCTTATTCAGACGTTACCATGATGGCATCCATCTCAACTTGAGCGCTTTTGGGTAGCGAGGCAACCCCGATTGCTGCTCGAGCTGGATAAGGCTGTTCAAAGTAGGTGGCCATGATTTCGTTGAGCGTAGCGAAATTACTTAGATCGGTCAGGAAAATATTAAGCTTTACAATATCTTGCAGACTTCCACCCGCCGCATCGCAGACGGCTTGAAGGTTCTTGAACACTTGGTGAGCTTCATCGGCAAATGAGCCGCCAACCATTTCCATGGTTTCAGGAACTAATGGAATTTGCCCTGATAAGTAAACCGTTTCACCTACCTTGATGGCTTGCGAGTATGTGCCGATGGCTTGTGGTGCTTTAGCGGTTTCAATGACTGCGCGGTTACTCATTGATGATCCTTGAGTTTAATCGGTTAGAGGAGATTAAGTACGAGTGACTTTAGTTACAGACTTTATCGTACGTATGCGTTTGATGACATTAGCAAGATGGATTCGATCGTGTACTGACATGCTCAGGTGAACAATGTTCATGCGAGCTTCTTTCTCGTCAATATCGATGCGTTGGATATTTGCACCAGTGGATGAAATCTTGGTGGCTAAGGTCGCAATAATGCCACGTTGTGATTCGAGCTCGATATCCAAGCCAACCTCAAACTCTTCTTCTAGGGCGTCATCCCATTCGAGGTAAACACACTTCGTTGGTTGTTCACGAAACTCGAGAACATTGCGGCAATCATCGCGGTGGACAACAATGCCGCGACCTGTACTTAGGTGGCCGAGAATATTGTCTCCAGGAATGGGGTGGCAGCAGCGAGCGTAAGTTAGCACCATGCCTTCTGTGCCGCTGATCGACAATGGTTGCTTGGTTTGCTGGTTGGCAGACTCAAGCTGTTCTTCTTGGTTGGTTTGCATAATCTTCTGTGCGACAACGTAGGCCATCTTGTGGCCTAAACCTATTTCGACTAGCAAATCATCAAGAGAGTCGAGTTTTTCATCTTTCAGGTAATGCGCAAGTACAGGGCCGTTGAGCTCTTCAAGGTTTAGCTTGTATTGCTGTAAAAACTGAGTGAGTAGGCGTCTACCCAGCGAAATCGACTCACTCTGCTCTTTGTGTTTTAAGAAATGACGAATGCTAGTTCTGGCCTTGCCAGTTACGACGAAGTTCAACCATGCCATATTGGGTTGAGCGTTAGGTGCGGTGATAACTTCAACTGTCTGGCCGCTTTGTAAGGGCGTACTCAAAGGCGCTAGACGGCGGTTGATTCGGCAAGAAACACAGCTATTTCCAATATCCGTGTGTACGGCATAAGCGAAGTCGACCGGAGTGGCGCCTTTTGGAAGCTCTAGAATGCGGCCTTTAGGCGTGAAAATGTAAACTTCATCGGCGAAAAGGTCGAATTTGACGTTTTCAATAAACTCCATGGAATCATTGGTCTGCTGTTGCATTTCAAGCAGGCCTTGTAACCATTGACGAGCACGATTGTAGCTTCCGTTGACATAGGATGACTCACCGTCGCCTTCTTTATACTCTGTGTGAGAAGCGATACCGTGTGTGGCAATAGTGTCCATTTCTTCGGTACGAATTTGAATTTCAATGGTGATGTCTCGAGCACCAAATAAATCAGTATGTAATGATTGATAACCGTTGGCTTTGGGGATTGCAATATAATCTTTAAAACGGCCAGGAACCGGTTTATATAAGTTGTGAACAGCGCCTAAAATGCGATAACAACTATCAATCTTATCGGTTTTGATGCGGAACGCGAAGACATCCATTATTTCAGCAAAAGACTTTCGTTGAGAAACCATTTTTCGGTAAATGCTGTATAGGTGTTTTTCGCGACCTTGTACGCTGCCAGGTAGGCCTTCTTTGTCTAGGCAGCGCTGAATGTTTTTGCCGATGCTCTCAATCATATCAAAGCGATTGCCGCGAGCTTGCTGCACCGCTCTGCCAATCAGGTTGTAACGCATTGGGTAGTATGCACGAAAGGCTAAATCTTGAAGCTCGATATGAATGTCGTGCATACCTAATCGGCTGGCGATTGGCGCGTAGATATCTAGCGTTTCTCGGGCAATGCGTCGTTGTTTGGCTGCAGGCATCACACCCAATGTGCGCATGTTATGAAGACGGTCACCTAGCTTGACCAGGATAACGCGAATGTCTTCGGCCATTGCCATGACCATTTTTTGAAAGTTTTCAGCTTGGGCTTCTGCGCGAGTTTCAAAATGCAGGTGAGTTAACTTACTGACGCCATCAACAATTTCGGCAACACCTTCGCCAAACTGTTCTTGCAGATCGTTTTTGTCCAGAAGAGTGTCTTCAATAACATCATGGAGCATGGCGGCCATTAGGCTTTGATGATCCATATTCATTTCTGAAAGGATTGATGCAACCGCTAGCGGATGGGTGACATAAGGCTCTCCACTTTTGCGACGTTGGCCGTCGTGGGCTTGCTCAGCATAAAAATAGGCGCGACGAACTTGATCTATCTGTGAGGGATCAAGATAGTTCGAAAGGGTTCCGGCAAGTTCGTTGATTGTTTGCATGACGCTCAGCAACTCCTATTTAGGCAAGCCGAACGTCATGGATTGACGTGTTAGTTAGGGTGAGAGGGCTCAACCTTGGACTTTAGCTCTCGATTTTAGGAGCTTCGGCTTCATCCATTAGATCTTCAACATCCACTGTTGGTTCAGTTAAAATTTTCGCATCGACAAAACCTTCTGCAATTTCACGTAATGCAACAACAGTTGGTTTGTCGTCTTCCCAATCTACCATTGGATCCTTGCCACCGGTAGCAATTTGACGTGCTCTTTTTGAGGATACCATGATCAGCTCAAAGCGGTTTTCTACATTATCAAGACAATCTTCTACAGTAACGCGAGCCATTAGATTAAACCTCAAGGGAAGGTGGGACAGTCATCAAAAAAGGCCGAAAGCTTATTTCAACGGCCTAATAATAAAGTATCGTGTAGTTTATCGCTTTTCAGGGCTGATTGCTAGCTGCTAGAGGCTGGTTTGAGCAAACTCTTGATGAGGTCTTGGTGGCGATCTGCTTGATGAAGCCTGCGTTGGCGCTGGGCAACTAAAATAGCGGAAAGCTGGGTAAGCGCAGTATTAAAATCATCGTTAATAACGAGGTAATCATACTCTCCGTAATGAGACATCTCACTGACGGCTTGGCGCATTCGTTTGTCGATAACGCTGACGTCATCCTGGCCTCTGCTCTCTAAACGGTGGCGGAGTATGTCTTGTGAGGGAGGAATGATGAAAATTGAAACAGCTTCGGGCATAACGTTGCGAACCTGCTGGGCGCCTTGCCAATCAATTTCTAGAATTACATCAAGGTCTTGGGCAAGTTGTTCTTTGACTTGTAGCGCAGAGGTGCCGTAGCGGTTATCGAACACTTTAGCATGTTCAAGAAAAGTGCCTTCGACGATCATTGATTCAAAGGTGGTGATATCAACAAAATGATAATCTTGACCGTCCACTTCGCCCGGACGTGACTGGCGAGTGGTATGAGATATAGATACCGTTGCCTGCGGGTCTTGCTCCAGTAACGCTTTAACTAGGCTGGTTTTACCTGCGCCAGAAGGTGCCGAAAGTATGTAAAGTGTGCCAAGACTCATACGAATACGCCGTTATTTAAAAGCAATAGTGTTGTTTGAGTATAAGGGGTGGAAAATAAAAAGGCAGCCGTAGCTGCCTTTTTAATATCGCCTAGTTAGGCGGCTGTTATTACATGCTTTGAATGTAAGCAGAAACAGCAGCGATTTCTTCATCGCTTAACTTACCAGCAATGTCGCCCATCATGTTAGCAGGGTCATTAGCACGCTTGCCGTCACGGAATGCTTTCAGCTGTTGCGTGGTGTAAAACGCATGTTGTGCTTTAAGCTGTGGGAAAACAGCAAGGTCGTTACCTTCACCTGAAGGGCCGTGGCAAGCTGTACATGCTGCGACACCTTTGTCAGCAATACCTGATAAGTAAATTTCTTTACCAGCCGCTGCTTGCTCTGGGTTAACTGGGTTGCCTGGCTTAACGGCTTGAGAAGCGAAGTAAGCTGCAACGTTAGCGCGGTCTTCGTCACTGTTGACCATGCCGGCAAAAGGCATCATCACAGGAGCAACACGTTTGCCTTCGCTGATATCTTTTAGCTGCTTAACAATATAGCTTGGGTTTTGACCGGCGATTTTAGGAAAAGTCGGTGCAAGTGCGTTGCCATCAACGCCGTGACATGCAGCACAAGCTGCTGCTTTCATTTGTCCCTTAGCAGGGTCACCTTCAGCAACTGCAACGCTAGAGATGCCAATAGAGACCAATAAACCAATCAGTAATTTATTCATTGAATCCAGTCCAACCATCAAGTTTTTTGAAATGTAATATGCCGTTAAAAACTCTGCAAAGACCCACAGTGTGTAGCAATCTTAGTTGCCTTTCTGCGCCCGCTTTGGAGCTTCTTTGAGCAATGCCCGCACTATCACCGAGCAAAAATTTACGGCATTATATACTAATGTCTCGCCAAACTGGAATGTTTCCAGTCCTCGATCGCCCGTCAAGATAGTTTTTAGCTTATGAATCCTGCAGAAATCCAATATAACAGTGCTCAATACTTAACCAGCGCGAGTAAACTGAGTCAGTGCCCCGCCGATGATGGGGTTGAAGTCGCGTTTGCAGGGCGTTCTAACGCCGGTAAATCAAGTGCGCTAAACAAATTGACGAATAACGGGAAGTTGGCAAGAACTTCGAAAACACCGGGGCGGACTCAGCTCATCAACTTCTTTTCTTTGAGCACTGAAGATTGTCGTTTAGTTGATTTACCCGGTTACGGCTATGCGAAGGTGCCTGTGGCGGTAAAGCAGCATTGGCAGCAACATTTGGATGATTACCTAAGAGAACGCAAATCGTTGGCGGGGCTAGTGTTAGTGATGGATGTACGTCACCCTCTCAAAGAGTTCGATCTGATGATGGTTGAATGGTGCAAGCAGTCCTCCTTCCCGTTGCATATTCTCTTAACTAAGGCTGATAAATTAAAGCGAGGTCCTGCTAAAAGCACGCTGTTGAAGGTTAGGAAACAGCTAAAGGAGGCGTTAGGCGATTTGGGCAGTGTGCAGCTTTTTTCAGCGTTAAAAGGGGATGGTGTTGATGAGTTGCGAGAAAAGTTGAATGGGTGGTTCTTGGAAGATATTGAGGACTCGGATTTAGAATCGTAACTTAATAATCTAAATCCGAGCGAGCCGGGAGCGCTTAGTTAACACTGTCCTTAAGCGATTTGCCCGGCTTAAAACCAACAGATTTACTGGCAGGTATAGTGATTTCTGCGCCTGTTTGTGGATTCTTGCCTTTACGTTCAGAGCGTTGACGGATGCTAAATGTGCCGAAACCAATCAACGAAACTGTATCACCAGTAGAAAGGGCGTCAGTAATGGTGTCAGTAATAGCGTTCAATGATTCTTGTGCCTGTGCTTTGGTGATGCCAGCGGATTCGGCAACCTTTGCGACTAGTTCTGCTTTATGCATTTTATTTCCTCTATAGAGCTGACAAACGATGAAGGCTCATTTAAGCAATGGAGACGACATCGGTAAAGCATTGATAAGGGGAAAAATGCAATAACTTGCATTCAAACTTGCTTTAGATCATGCTCGGCACGGCAAAACACATCGAAATCCTCCGTCATTTAGTAAAGCTTTATCGTCTTAATGCGAAAACCCTCCTTAACGACTCATGCCCGCTGGTATGAGACAAAGCGTTTACCGTCATCCAAAGTCCCTCGACAATGGCAGCACTGGTTATTGGAGCCCGGCTCTCTGACCAAGCGCTTAAAAGGTCATGCCGGTCAGACTTTTTCCGTTAAAATCATTGGTGAATATTGGGGTAAGCCAACACGCAGTGAGGCTCGGTTATTGGGCGTACGTGCGAAGCAGCATGTATATATTCGTGAAGTTGAGCTGTGGGGGCTGGGATGTTGTTGGGTAAAAGCGAGAACGCTGATTCCGGCTAGCAGCTTTGTGGGTTCACTTTCTTCATTGCGTAGCATCGGGAATAAACCATTAGGTGAACGACTCTTTAGTAACCCTAGAGTAACGAGAGGCCCTATCGAAGTGGCTCAGTTAGTGGATGGTAATACAGCTGTTTGGGCGCGAAGATCAGTGTTTTCTTTGCGGAATCAGCCGCTTTTGGTGAATGAGGTTTTTATGCCTAGTCTACTGCGAGTAGAATAACGACTCACTAGTTGTCCGAGATTAGACCGATGCTAACGGTGCTGTCACCCGAAAAACGTCACAGTTATATTCAGCTAATGCGGCTTAACCGACCCATTGGCATCTACCTGCTCTTATGGCCAACGCTCTCTGCATTATGGATGGCTGCCGAAGGCTTTCCGAACTGGCATTTGGTGGTGATTTTTGTTCTGGGTGTCATTCTTATGCGCTCAGCAGGCTGTGTGATCAATGACTTTGCGGATCGTCACATTGATGGCCATGTCAAACGCACGAAAGATCGTCCCATTCCTTCCGGTTTAGTCACAGCGAAGGAAGCGTTAATCCTGTTTGCTGTGTTACTCATTGTTTCATTTATTCTTGTTCTTTTTACTAATCAGTTAACGGTGATGTACTCGATAGGTGCGTTATTTCTGGCTGCCAGTTACCCTTTCATGAAGCGCTACACCTATCTACCTCAGGTGGTTCTTGGTGCCGCTTATGCGTGGGCGATCCCGATGGCGTATACCGCTCAAACTGGCGAGGTGACGCAGCAAACGTGGCTTTTCTATGCCTCTGTGCTGTTGTGGACGGTGGCTTACGATACCCTTTATGCAATGGTTGACAGGGATGACGACCTTAAAATCGGTGTTAAATCGACCGCGGTGTTGTTTGGTGATGCAGATAAGTTGATTGTTGGTGTTTTACAGGCGTGTGTGTTGATTAGCTGGTTTATGTTGGGGCAGCAATTGGCATTTGGAGTGATTTATCACCTAGGCTTGGTGTTTGCGGCGGGATTATTTGTTTATCAGCAATGGCTTATTAGGTCTCGGGACAGGGCATTGTGTTTTCAGGCGTTTTTGAATAACCATTGGGTGGGCGCTGTTGTTTTTATTGCGTTGTTTACTGAATATTTATTCCGGTAGCGGTAGTAACGTTCTTGTTAACTAACAATGACCACAAATCACCTATTTGGGCATTAGGTCATTATTGTCATCTGGCTGTAACAATATCAGTTTGTAATATATTGTTAATGGTACAGTCACAGGAGACATAATCTGATGTCCACCAAACGCGTGCTCATCGTAGATGATGAAGCACCTATTCGCGAAATGCTCAGTCTGGCGCTAGAAATGGCCGGCTATGAGTGTCTAGAAGCTGACAATGCACAGGCTGCACACGGTGCGATTATCGACTCACGTCCTGATTTGATCCTCTTGGATTGGATGATGCCGGGTACAAGTGGTATTGAGCTTGCTCGTCGTTTGAAAAAAGATGAACTGACGTCTGATATTCCTATCATCCTGCTAACGGCTAAAGGCGACGAAGACAACAAAGTACAAGGGCTGGAGTCTGGTGCTGATGATTACATCACTAAGCCGTTTTCACCCCGTGAGCTGGTTGCTCGCTTAAAAGCGGTGCTCCGTCGTACTTCACCGGAAGGTGAGGGCGCTGAGATCGAAGTCAATGGCTTACGTCTTGACCCTGTTTCTCACCGTATCACTATTTCTGGTGGCCCTGTGGATATGGGTCCTACCGAATTCAAGCTCCTAAACTTTTTTATGACGCATCAAGACCGCGCTTTTTCACGTGGACAACTGCTAGACTATGTTTGGGGTGGAAACGTGTATGTCGAAGAGCGAACAGTCGACGTTCATATCCGCCGCTTGCGTAAAGCATTAGGCGATAGCCATGCTCCACTGATCCAAACGGTTCGTGGCATGGGTTATCGTTTCTCTAGTCAGTTCGTCTAGGAAAAACCGATTCAGTGACACCGCAGTTTAAGATCCATATTCAACTGATAGTCTTCAGCTTAGTGGCTGGAGGCTTTGTTGGCTTTCTTTTTGGTCAGGTGCTACTTGGTCTTGTGGTCGTGCTGCTAGGCTGGGTGATTTGGAACCTCATTAATCAGGTGCGGCTGCATAATTGGTTGCATCGAGGGTTAGATAAAGAAGTTCCCGAAGCTAGAGGGCCTTGGGGTGCGATCCTTGATGAATTACACTACTTGGATAGGGACCATCGTGCTTCCGAAGCTCAGTTAAAGTCGATTATCGATCGAGTGCAAGAGTCGACAACTGCGCTGCAAGATGCTGTGGTGATGGTTGATTCCCACGGCAATATTGAATGGTGGAACAAGGCGGCAAAGCGGTTACTTGGCCTTAAGCGTCCGGATGATGTTGGTCAAGGGGTTACGAACTTGATCCGTGAGCCGCGCTTTATTAAGTATTTTGAAAGCCGTGATTTTCAAGAGCCCCTGCAATTGGTTTCACCGATTGACCAACGAATCCAGTTGCAATACACGATTACTGAATTCGGTCAAAATGAGCGGCTGATGTTAATTCGCGATGTGACTCGCGTGCATCGCCTAGAAAGAATGCGGCAGGACTTTGTCGGCAACGCCTCCCATGAGCTTCGCACACCATTGACGGTAATTCAGGGCTATTTGGAAACGCTTCATGACCAGTATCAAGATGCAGACCCAACCTTAGCGCGTGCTTTACAACTGATGGAGTCTCAAGCTAAGAGGATGGCTAATTTAGTCACCGACATGCTGATGCTTTCGCGGCTTGAGACGACAGACACACCCATGGCTGAGCTGCCGGTTGATATTAGCCATCTCATGAAAGAAATCTATGACGCTGCAATTCATCTGCAGCCCGAGAAAAACCACAAGATCAGCCTGTCGGTGGAGCCGGGCTTTAAACTCGTTGGCCAAGAACAGGAGTTGCAAAGCGCCTTCTCAAATCTAGTTTTCAATGCGGTTAAGTACACACCTGAAAATGGTGAAATACAGATTAAATGGGCTGTGGACAGTCAGGGTGGTAATTTCTCAGTTACCGACAACGGAATTGGCATTGATGGCTTTCATATCAATCGTTTGACTGAGCGCTTTTACCGAGTCGACCAAGGACGTTCGTCATCACAAGGGGGCACCGGCCTTGGCCTGGCAATCGTGAAGCACGTATTGCTTCGTCATAATGCCTATTTGGATGTTGAAAGTGAACCGGGTCAAGGTAGCACCTTCAGTTGTCACTTCCCTTCGGCGCAATTGCGTAAGATTAGCAATGAGTCGGCGTCAACAGATTAACGCCTATCCAAGCGACTTTCATCACCAGCAAAACCACGAATATCATCAGCACTTGGCGAAAATTCCTCAACCCAGAAAATAGTTGCACCGACAACGGCTGCGGGCATGATGAACAGGTTAAGTATGGGTACCATCATGCCGAAGGAAACAACCCCGCCAAACCCAAGAGAGCTGAAACGTCTCGTTTTTAAGTGATCCCGCAAAGCGCGAAAACTTACGTTATTGTTATCCATAGGATAATCACAATATTGAATTGCCATCATCCATGCACCGAAGAAAAACCATAAGATGGGCGATAACAAGCCAATGACGGGTATGAGCGTCAAAATGATTAATAATAAAAGTCGCGGTAGCATATAAAGCAACTTCGCTAACTCTCGCTGTAACGCACGAGGAACAGTCGCTAAGATAGCAGCCCAGCTGTCATCTACCAACGTAGCTCCGCGTAGTCGCTGCTCCACTCTTTCCGATAAAATTCCATTAAAAGGGGCGGCAATAAAGTTGGCGACAATGCCAAATCCAAAATAGATTATCACGAGGACTAATAGGGCGAACACAGGCCAAAGTAACCAATCAAGGAAGCTCAACCAGCTCGGCATCCAATCCAGTAAGTACGCGACCCAAACGGAAAAAAGTTGGATCATTGAGTAAATGGCGGTGGCGAATAAAACGATATTAATAATGAGTGGAATGATAACGAACGTGCGAAGTCCAGGTTCCATGACCATTGAAAAACCACGGAATAAATAATTTGCACCGCGAAACGGATTGCCGCCCATTGTTTTGTCCTAAAAATGAATAAGTTGCTGTTACGTATTAGTGTAAATTGTTGCGATAACCTGTGAGGGTAACTTGTTGTAAACCCTACCAGTCCTTCGGCACTTTGAAAACCAATAGCAATGGTCTGCGGTCATGAGGATCAGCTGCGCGACTGTCGTTGTTATTGTCTAAAATAACGTAAAGACGATCTTGTATTTTTGCGATGCCTTCTGCTTTACCAAAGCGCTGGTCTTGATACTTCCATCGAGGTGATTTTTCAATGGCTTCATACGACCAACAATGCTCGACTGAGAAGTCGGTTAGTAGCCTTCGACAAACTTTGAAATGATTTCGTTCCAGCGTATACAGGTGGCTGTTTTCTGCGATGAGACCAGAAAAATCTTGAGGCTGAAAAAAATCAGGAAAGCCTTCTAGATAAAAAGCGGTTGCTTGACTCGGTTCAGTTAATGACGACGCCACTATGCCTCGAGGTTGACGCTCTGCGGCGATAAAAACGTGGTTCTCATTAATAGCTAGCCCTTCTGCTTTGGCATTACGATGCTCAAACAACCCTTTTCCCCGTCCTGCTAGGTAGCTTTTTTCACCAAGCCAAGTCATTTGCCCATCAACATTAATCGCTAAGATCTGCGATAAGGTTTCACTGAGTAAATAAACGTTTCCCTGTTGGCAGCTGATGCCTTCCCAGTCGTACCGTCGAGACAGATTACTCCACCATTGGGTGCCGAAATCATAATGCTTAAGGCTAGGTTTAGGGATATTGTGAAGTCTCTGATGTTCAACAACCTGCGCCAGATCAGCCTTCATTTTGATTTTGAAGACGGTGCTGTTATGGCGGTCAGACACCATCAGTAACTCATCGTTGCAACGTGCCAACCCTGATGGTTGTAAACCTGAAGTGATCGCACTTTCTACTGGTAAAACAGTAATGATTTCCAATGGTTTAAGCGCGACCGCTTGAGCCGCCGCGCTTAGCAGCGATAGTGCCAAAAGGCGTAAGATAAAGAGTAGGAAGATGGCGTTAAGCGATGTCATCTTACACTCCTATGTGCTCTATTAGCGGCGGCCTTTGTAAAGGCCGAAAAAGCACATGACTAAACCTACAAGTGACAGCATAAACGAGATATTGACCCAGTTAGGGTTTCGCTGCAGATAAGGGACAAAAGGCTGCTTTTGCTCCATGTCGCAGGCGAGTTTGACGTAATCAAAGTAGCCGCCAGCGATGATGCATTGATTAACTGCTGACATTTCAATGAAGTAGTCGACAAGTAGCGCACTTAAAGGGCCGACTAATAAGATAAGACCTAATTTTAAAACCACGAGAAGAACCTTTTTCTATAACCTGAAGTAATTAATCGTCAACACAGATGCCAATATTGCTCACACCTTGGTTGCGGGCTAATTCTCTTAGCTCGTCAAGGACATGGGCTTTGGGTGTGTTTAATAGGGTTAATTGGTCGAGCAGGTTTTCTGCAAAGCCGAGCTGCTGTTCCATTAACTCATGGGTATTGATGAAGCGGACTAACTCTTCATCCGATAACGTAGGTTCTGCAATAACTTCAAGGTAGGATGCAACCGTTTCTTCTGCGAGAAGGCTAATATTTAATGCTTCGTCGGGGCTTGGGTGGTCGAGCTGTTCAAGCGCCGCAGTCACCGTAACTGCAGCATCTAGCGCAGGATAGACCCCGTACATATCGTATTGCTCGACATCTGGGGTTTGTTCTTCGACGCGTTGTAACTGTGTTTCAGTATTGCAGTTACCGCGCTGGCAAAGATGATCCCATACTTTATCGAGGGCCATGCGTAAAACGTCAGCATCTTTCGATTCTGTGACGTTGGCAAAAAGCTCAAAGTTTGGGAACAAGCGCTCTGCATGAGCTGCAGTATAAGCGGCTAGTTGCCATTCATTAAGTGAGCTTATTTTTGACGTATATTCAGCATTCATGCCGGAAGGTGCCTTAATCAGTTAATCCATTGCGTTTGCAAAAGAACCTAAGGTTCCAGGCCTGATTATGGTTGTTAGGAGGGCCGAGATGAACGACCACTATACCGTCGTCCACCGCTTGTTTCTAATGAAATAATTTGACGTATGTTAGCGTCAGTATTGAGCTAATTACTGATGATAGGGTGCACTTAATTCATGAACCGCTTCGATAAATGCTCCTGCATGATCAGGGTCGACAAATTGATGAATACCGTGACCTAAGTTGAAGACATGCCCGGTGTTGCCGTTAAAACCCTGCAAGATACGCTCGACTTCCTTGCGGATTACCGCGGGGGAGGCATAAAGTACGGATGGGTCCATGTTCCCTTGTAGGGCGACATTGTGCCCTACACGACGTTTGGCATCGGCGATTTCAGTGGTCCAATCAAGACCTAACGCATCGGTACCCGTAGCGGCTATTTCTTCTAACCATTGACCGCCATTTTTGGTGAATAAAATTACGGGGATTTTGCGACCGTCATGTTCACGAATTAAACCATCGACAATTTGCTTCATATAGGCGAGTGAAAAAGCTTCGTAGCAGCCTTTGCTAAGTACACCGCCCCAGGTATCAAAAATCTGTACGGCTTGTGCGCCAGCCTTGATTTGTTCATTTAAGTAATCGGTGACAGAAAGCGCCAACTTATGCAGCAATTGGTGCATCACTTCGGGGGTGGAGTACATCATTTGCTTAATATGACGGAAGTCTTTACTTGAGCCACCTTCGACCATGTAGGTAGCGAGTGTCCAAGGGCTACCAGAAAAACCGATGAGCGGTACGCGGCCGTTGAGTTCACGACGAATGGTGCTGACGGCGTTCATTACATAGTCTAGATCGGATGATGCTTTGGGCACAGGTAAGGCTTCTACATCTGCTTCTGTACGCACAATCTTTTTGAAACGAGGGCCTTCGCCCGTTTCGAAATATAAACCAAGGCCCATAGCATCGGGGATGGTGAGAATGTCGGAGAAAAGAATAGCAGCGTCTAATGGATAGCGTTCAAGTGGTTGTAAGGTAACTTCACAGGCGAATTCGGCGTTTTTGCACAGGCTCATAAAATCGCCGGCTTGAGAACGAGTTTCTCGATATTCAGGCAAATAGCGACCCGCTTGACGCATCATCCAGACTGGCGTGGCATCAACAGGTTGTTTGAGTAGTGCGCGAAGGAAACGATCGTTTTTCAATTCAGCCATGTTATCAGCCTGTCTGTCTCTGCTAGAGCCCGCCGGTGGGCTGTGATATTCAGATAGTGAAAACGGCTGGTAATTTCACCGTTTACAAAATATCCACATACTATAAAGGCACGAAAACGTGCCTTTGTTGAGTACTACCGTTACGGTAGTTTGTCGGATTTAGATTATACGTCGAGATAATCTAAAATGCCTTCTGCAGCTTTGCGGCCTTCATCAATGGCGGTAACCACTAAGTCAGATCCGCGAACCATATCGCCGCCAGCGAAAACTTTTTCATTGCTGGTTTGGTAAGCAAAGCGATCAGCAGAGCCTTCTGCCTTGGCTACAACGCGATCACCGTCATCTAAATTAATGCCGTATTGTTCAAACCATGGTGCTGGGCTTGGACGGAAGCCAAAGGCTACCAGTACTGCATCAACCGGCAGAATTTCATCACTGCCTTCGATAACAACAGGGCGACGACGGCCGTTAGCGTCAGGCTCACCTAGTTCGGTGGTGACCAGCTTAATACCGGTGACTTTACCGTTCTCACCCACGACTTCGACAGGTTGGCGGTTAAATAAGAATTTAACGCCTTCTTCTTTCGAGTTTTTAACTTCGCGGCGTGAGCCGGGCATGTTGGCTTCATCACGGCGGTATGCACAGTGAACACTCTTGGCGCCTTGTCGGATGGAAGTACGGTTACAGTCCATCGCCGTATCACCGCCACCAAGAACAACAACACGCTGACCTTTAAGGTCAATGAAACCGTGTTCGTCGGTTTGCTCGAAACCCAGACGGTTGTTGATGTTTGAAATCAAGAATGGCAGCGCGTCATAGACGCCATCCAAGTCTTCACCGGGGAAGCCGCCTTTCATGTATTTGTAAGTACCCATGCCTAAGAACACAGCGTCATAGCCATCGATCAATGATTGGAAATCAATGTCTTTGCCAACCTCAGTGTTAAGCTTGAATTCAACACCCATGCTTTCGAAGATCTCACGGCGACGAGTAATGACGTCTTTTTCTAGCTTGAATTCAGGGATACCAAACGTCAGCAAGCCACCAATTTCAGGATGACGGTCGAACACAACTGGCGTTACGCCATTACGAATCAAAATATCGGCACAGGCTAAACCTGCAGGACCAGCACCGATCACGGCGACTTTCTTATCTGTCTTAACAACGTTAGATAGATCTGGTCTCCAGCCCATCGCCATGGCGGTATCAGTGATGTACTTTTCTACAGAGCCGATAGTAACCGCGCCAAAATCGCCGGTTTCTAAAGTACATGCACCTTCACAAAGGCGGTCTTGTGGGCAGACGCGACCACAGACTTCAGGTAGTGAGTTCGTTTGGTGGCAGAGTTCCACTGCCTCCATGATGTTGCCTTCAGAAACAAGCTTTAACCAGTTTGGAATGTAGTTATGAACGGGGCATTTCCATTCACAGTAAGGATTACCACAAGACAAACAACGGTGTGCTTGATTTGAAGCCTCTTCGGGCTTAAAGCTGCCGTAGATTTCATTAAATTGCTTTTTGCGGACGCTGGCAGCGGTTTTCTTTGGATCTTTACGAGCCACGTCAACAAACTGAAAATCATTATGTAGGCGAGTAGACATTACACCTGTTCCTCATTTATGGGCGCCTACCAACCTAGGCGCACATGTTTCTGATAACTTTTCGCGAAGCGGCCTATTGAGGGCTGCTGGTTGTTTGGTCTAGTAATTCACCTAGGCCTGCAGCCTTTGGTTTAACTAACCAGAACATCGCGATGTAATCATCAAAGTTATCAAGAATATGTTGACCCCATTTGCTCTTTGTTTCTTCCACATACTTAGTAATAACGCCACGAAGGTGGTTTTTATACTCTTCCATGGTGTTATTCGAGATACGGTGGATTTCAACGAGCTCATGGTTGTATCTGTCGACAAACGTACGGTCTAGGTCGAGTACATAAGCGAAACCGCCTGTCATACCCGCACCAAAGTTATAACCGGTGTTACCCAGTACAGTAATCAAACCACCAGTCATGTATTCACAGCAGTGATCTCCTGCGCCTTCAATAACTGCATGGGCACCAGAGTTACGAACACCAAAGCGCTCACCTGCACAGCCTGCGGCAAACAATTGTCCGCCGGTTGCACCATAAAGACAGGTGTTACCGATAATGGAGGTCTTTTGCGTTTCGTATTCACTGCCTTCTGGTGGACGGATGACCAACTTACCGCTCGCCATGCCTTTACCAACGTAATCGTTGGCATCACCTTCAAGGTACATTTCAAGGCCGCCCGCATTCCAAACACCAAAGCTTTGGCCGGCAACGCCGGTTAAGTTGAGGCGAATAGGCGCGTCTTCCATGCCTTTGTTGCCGTGAACCTTAGCAATCTCACCAGATAAACGTGCGCCGACAGAGCGGTCACAGTTGGTGATGTTGAAGTCAAAGGTGCCACCGGACTTGTTCTTCACAGCATCAAGACAGCTATCCACGATAGCTTCGTTCAGCAAACCTTTGTCGTAAGGTTCGTTGCGCGCGATCTGACATGTCTGTAGGACACCGGGTTTGATGTAGTCATTCTTTAGAATTGGAGTCAGATCCAGTTGCTGCTGCTTGGCTGTGTTACCAGGCAGAATTTCTAGCAAATCGGTACGGCCAACTAATTCTTCGAGCGAGCTTACGCCTAGTTTCGCCATCCATTGACGAGTTTCTTCAGCGATGAAGGTAAAGAGGTTTTTGACCATATCTACCGTGCCGATGAAGTGCTTGGAGCGTAAGTAGTCTTGTTGTGTCGCAACACCGGTAGCGCAGTTGTTTAGATGGCAGATACGCAGGTATTTACAACCTAGCGCGACCATCGGCAAAGTACCGAAACCGAAGCTTTCTGCACCTAAAATTGCTGCTTTGATCACATCCAATCCAGTTTTTAGGCCACCGTCAGTTTGGACGCGAACTTTATCACGCAAATTGTTAATGATGAGTGCTTGATGGGTTTCACTTAAGCCAATTTCCCACGGTGAACCCGCGTGACGGATCGACGTGATAGGGCTTGCCGCAGTACCACCGTCGTAACCTGATATGGTGATTAAATCTGCATAGGCTTTAGCAACACCCGCTGCGATAGTGCCAACGCCTGGGCGAGAAACCAGTTTCACAGAAACCAACGCTTCAGGGTTTACTTGTTTCAAATCGAAAATAAGCTGGGCTAAATCTTCAATTGAATAAATGTCGTGGTGCGGTGGTGGTGAAATTAGCGTGACACCCGGTACCGAGAATCGCAATGTCGCGATCAAGTTGTTCACTTTACCGCCGGGTAGCTGACCGCCTTCACCAGGCTTAGCGCCTTGGGCTACTTTAATTTGAAGTACTTCGCCATTCACAAGGTAGTGTGGGGTCACACCGAAACGGCCAGAAGCGATTTGTTTAATCTTGGAGCGACGATTGGTTCCGAAACGAGAAGGGTCTTCACCACCTTCACCTGAGTTAGAGCGACCACCAAGGTCGTTCATTGCCATGGCTAGGGCTTCGTGCGCTTCTGGAGAGAGTGCACCTAAAGACATCGCGGCAGTATCGAAGCGTTTATAAATTTCGCTAGCAGGCTCTACGTCATCAATGCTGATGCCCTTGCCTTCTTTAAGCTTGAAAAGATCGCGAATCGAGGCAACCGGGCGTTCATTCACTAATCTAGCGAATTCGGCATAAGCTGCGGCATCGTTGTTTGCTACGGCATCTTGAATCGCATGAACAACGTCTGGGTTGAACGCATGGTATTCCTTGCCGTGGACATATTTCAGCATGCCACCTTGGTCGATAGATTTACGCAGTTTCCACGCATCTTTCGCCAATGACGCTTGATCGTTTTGGAAGTCGGTAAAACTTGCGCCTTTAATACGGTTAGCTACGCCTTTGAAGCAAAGATCAACGATTTCGTTGCTGAGCCCGATGGACTCGAACAACTGCGCACCACGATACGAAGCAATGGCTGAAATCCCCATCTTCGACATGATTTTTAGGAGGCCTTTGTTGATGCCCTTACGGTAATTTGTGTGGGCTACAATCTCATCACCTTCCAACTCGCCTGTGCTTAACATGTCGTTGATAACTCGATAAGCAAGGTATGGATATACTGCAGTTGCACCAAAACCTAATAGCACGGCAATTTGGTGAGAGTCGCGAGCTGTTCCGGTATCGACCACAATGTTGCTGTCACAGCGTAAGCCTTTAGCGACTAGGCGGTGGTGGACTGCGCCGGTTGCCATTAATGCAGGAATGGTAAGCTGTTCTTTATCAAGCTTACGATCCGAAATAATTAAAATGACTGCGCCATCACGGACAGCGGCTTCAGCGTTATCACAGAGGTTAATGATGGCTTGTTCTAAGCCAATATCAGCATTGTAAGTCAGCTCCATATAATGGTTTTTAAAGCCATCAATGCCGCTAAAGATTTCCTGATACTTGCGTGGCGACAGCACCGGAGAAGACAGGATGATACGATGGGCGTGCTCTGGCGTATCGCTAAATACGTTGCGCTCTGCACCCAAGCAAGTTTCCAGTGACATAACGATTGACTCACGCAATGGGTCAATCGGCGGATTGGTAACCTGAGCAAACTGCTGGCGGAAATAGTCAGCGAGTTGGCGAGCCTTGGTTGAAAGCACCGCCATTGGGGTATCATCACCCATTGAACCAACGGCTTCTTGAGCAGATTCTGCTAAAGGTCGGATAACCTGATCACGCTCTTCATTGGTGACTTGGTACATTTTCATGTGCGTTTTCAGTAAATCCGGTGAAAACGCTTTGAACTGGAGGTCACGGTCATTGAGGCGAGATTCGAGATGGATTGAGTTTTCTTTCAACCAATCTTTATAAGGCTTAGCACTTTTTAGACGATTATCTACATCTTCAGTATGTAGCACTTCGCCGGTAACGGTGTCGATTGCTAGTACCTGTCCTGGTCCTACGCGGCCTTTGGCGACTACATCTTCTGGTTTGTAATCGTATGTGCCGATTTCAGAGGCAGTACAGATAATGCCATCTTTGGTTACAACCCAACGTGAAGGGCGTAAACCGTTACGGTCTAGCATACAGACAGCTGTGCGACCGTCAGTCATTACCAAGCCTGCAGGCCCATCCCAAGGTTCCATGTGCATGGAGTTATATTCGTAGAAGGCACGAAGTTCAGGGTCCATGGTGTCGACATTCTGCCAAGCAGGTGGAATCAACATACGCACAGCACGGTAAATTTCCATGCCGCCAGCAACCATCAATTCAACCATGTTATCAAGGCTGGATGAGTCAGAGCCGGTGGTGTTAACAATAGGGTGCATTTCTGCCAAGTTAGGCAGTAAGTCCGTCGCAAATTTGCTAGCACGGGCGTTTGCCCAATTACGGTTACCTTCGATCGTGTTGATCTCACCGTTGTGTGCCACGGTGCGGAACGGCTGTGCAAGCGGCCAGCGTGGTGCAGTGTTAGTTGAGAAACGCTGGTGGAAGACGCAAATTGCAGTTTCTAGACGTTCATCAGCAAGGTCTTTATAGAAACTGGTTAAGTCAGCAGGCATCACTAAGCCTTTGTATGACAATACCGAGTTCGACAAGCTACAAACGTAAAAATCTTCGTCGTCAGCTAAGGCAATTTCTGCCTTACGACGAGCCACGAATAGGCTGACAGTGAGCTCTTTCTCAGACTTACCGGAATAATTGATAAAGATTTGCTCAATTTGCGGTAAGGTTTCAAGTGCGATAGGTCCGCAAGAAGATTCATCCGTCGGAACTTCGCGCCAACCTAAGACATCCAGGCCTTCAGCAATGAGCTCTTTTTCCAAGGCTTTACGCGATACTTCGGCTTTCTTCTCATCTTTTGAGAGGAACACCATACCCAAACCGTAGTGTTCGGTCAGTGCCTGATTGAAGGTTTCTTGCGCAATCGTGCGGATGAACGAATCCGGCATCTGCATTAGCAAACCACAGCCATCGCCAGTTTTGCCGTCAGCAGCAATGCCCCCGCGGTGAGTCATGCAGGTTAAGGAGTGTATAGCTTTTAATAGCAAGTCGTGGCTGCTTTCACCCTTGATGTGGGCCATAAGGCCAAAGCCACAGTTGTCCTTAAACTCGCCGGGGCGGTAGAGTCCGGTATATGTCATCTTTATCTCACTCAAACTATCTTTGAAATCAGTGCGTTAGCTGTTGTAGTGGTTTATGTGCTAAATCAACACCGACAAAAAGGGACGTGCATTTTACCTACGAAATGCCATGAGAACAAATCGGCGCTGTAGCCCACGTGTTCTCTGGCTTAAAGGAAGGTTTTTATTAGGCGTAACTTACTTCCGACGAATATCGTCTTGTACGCCCTTAATGCTGCGAGCCCAAGGTTTTCTTTGTTTTAAGTCGTTGGGTAGGGAGCGGATAGCCGTGACTGCTTCATCACGGTTCTGGTATTGGCCATAAACAACCACGTACCAAGGCTTTTCTTTGTAGATAGTAGAGAAGTAGTAGAATTTGCTGCGGTCAGCCCTCGATTGAATGAAACCAACCACGCTAGACTCTTTTCTCGCTCCCAGCATCTGTAATGTATACCCATTGCTGTCCCAACTCAATAATTCGTCTTCACGAAGTAAAGGGTTTTTGGGTTTAATGATCATGGGTTTGACAGGTGAGGCTACCACTTTCTCTGCAACCGTAGGCTGTTCAATGAGCGATGAGCCAGCGTTTTCGTTTGCTTTGCTTACTGTCTTAGCGGGTTTTAATTGTAACACTAGTTTGTTTTTTGCTGGTGTTGTTAATACCGGCGGTTCTTCTTCATTAACGTCTTTTGCTGAGGTTTGCGGGGCTTGCTCCGCGATTATGAGATTGTCCGGATTTTCATTGAGTGGTTCTTTTTCAGTTGGCGATGTTGGACTTTGCTCTACCGTTGTTGCCGTACCCGCTTTTTCCGTGTTAACCGTGCTGCTTTGCTGTTCTGGGTTGTTTAAAGAGGGTGGCGCTTTGGTGGTTTGGGCTTGAGCTATTGCAGGCGTTGACGGTGAAATCGCTGCTGCCTCTGTAGGCGGCAGTGCAGGCTTAGTTTGCTGTGGTGTCGTCAGCTTAGTTGAATCAACAGGTGTTGGTAAGCTAATGCTTACTTGGTCAGTATTGCTCGGTGATTGAGTATATAAGGACCAGAGCATGTAACCGGCGACAGTACTTACGCCAATCAAGGCTAGCGCCAGTAATGAGGTACCAGCGAGCTTTCGTAAGTTGAGCGTTTTTTGCTCGGTAGAGGGATTGTTGAGCTCTTGTTGTAGCGCTTTTTCTATTAACCCCGGTAAACCAAAAGAGCGCTGATGAACTTGATTGATTCTTGACTTGCTCAGTAATTGCGTTTCCTCAGCATGGTGATGTTCAAGAAAGGCTGTGGTTTCAGCAAGGTCTAATGCTGGAAGCTCAACAAAATGGCATAAATTTTCAGGGATAGAGGCAATTTGAGAGCTGTGCTTTATTTTCTCTGCGAATACTGGTTGTGCTGAAATAACAAGATGAGGGCGGATGCTTTCGTCAAGTTCCTGAAAGGTTTCTAAAAGTAGATTGAGTGCGCTCTTATCCAACGATTCGCCATTATCGATGAGCAAAAACAAGAATCGGTTGGCGGCGCTGAGTTTTTGCAACTCTGATACCATTTGTGCGAATAAGCGAGAAGGATCGGCACCATACTCGCCGTCGATACCGAGCTTATCGTTAATCGCTTTGAGTAGTTCGCTATTGTTGGTGTCATAGTTTGAAGTGAAGTGAACAGAAACCGCTTCTTGGTGAGGGAAGCGTTGAGATAGCAGATGCACAATGGTGCTTTTGCCGCTTCCTTGGGGGCCGGTTAGCACTTGTATAACTGGGCTATATCGCCCCAGGTGCTCTAGTTTACCGAGCACCTGCTGATGGCTTCCCGGCAAGAAAGTCTTTTTTCCCCTATTGCTAGGCTGAAGTGTTGGCGCTAACTCGGCTAGAGGATCATTCATCGCTCATTCTGTCTCAGAGGTAGTCCAGTTATAGGGTTTCATTATCAAGTACTTCTAGCAGGTTTTCTGTGCTGAAGTTGGACGTTACCACGGCTTGTCCAATGGACTCCAATAAGATCAGTCGTAGCTGACCATCAATGACTTTTTTATCTACCGCCATTAAATCGATGAAGTCCTCTTTGCGCATTCCTTTAGGCGGGCTGAGAGGAAGTTTGGCGGCGGCTAGCACCGCAGCTACACGGTCGACGTCTTCGCTAGATAGCCAGCCTTCTTTTTCCGACAGTTTGGCTGCCAGCATGGTTCCTGCTCCAACAGCTTCCCCATGTAACCAGCCGCCGTAGCCTGCAAAGTTTTCAATGGCGTGGCCGAATGTGTGCCCCAAATTTAACAGGGCGCGAATGCCCGCTTCTTTTTCGTCTTCTGCCACGACTTCCGCTTTAATTTCGCAGCTTCTATAAATCGCTTTGATCAGCGTTTTCGGATTTCGCTGTTGAAGTTTGGCCATGTTGCTTTCGAGCCAGAGCAAATAATCTTCATCAAGAATTAAGCCGTATTTGATGACCTCAGCGAGTCCGGCGGCAAGTTCAGTATCAGGCAGGGTGTTGAGTGTATCCGTATCAATGACCACGCATTGTGGCTGATGAAAAGCACCAATCATGTTTTTCCCAGCGGGATGGTTTACGCCGGTTTTGCCGCCTACTGATGAGTCTACCTGGGAGAGTAAGGTCGTCGGGATTTGGATGAAATCCACGCCGCGTTGGTAGCAAGCGGCAGCAAAACCGGTCATGTCGCCAATAACACCCCCGCCAAGAGCAACGAGTGTTGTCGTGCGATTGTGCTTGTGCTCAAGCAGTCCATCAAAAATTAGATTCAGTGTGTCGAGATTTTTGAAGGCCTCACCGTCTGGCAAAATGACGGATTGTGTTTGAAAGTCAGTTAGCCCAGCTAACACCGTATCTAAGTAAAGAGGCGCTATGGTTTCGTTGGTGACGACCATCACCTGTTTACCACGGATATAGGAAACCCACAGCTCAGGCTGATTGAGGAGGTCTTGGCCGATAAATATAGGGTAGGAACGCTCTTCTAACGCAACATCTAGACGGGCATGCATAGCAACTGTGACCTATTACTGTGATTCGATTTTGTCGATTATCTCACGAACAACAGTTTTAGGTCGACGTCGGTCGGTGTCAATATGTATGTCACAAACTTCGCTGTAAATTGGGTGTCTTAATTCCATTAACTGAGTCAGGACATCGGTTCGATCTTGATTTTGCAGCAGTGGGCGATTGCGATCTTTTGCGGTTCGCTGCACTTGTTGTGTGATGGACGCATGAAGATAGACAACAATGCCTCGGGACTGAAGAAAACGGCGGTTTTCCTCGCGAATTATGGCACCGCCACCTGTGGCTAAAACGATATTCGATAATTGCGTGAGTTCATCGATTACTACAGATTCTCTTTTGCGAAAGCCGTCTTCGCCTTCAACATCAAAAATCCAGGGAATATCGGCGCCTGCGCGGGTTTCGATCTCTTTATCAGAGTCTTTGAACTCAAGCATGAGCTCTTTGGCAAGTTGTCGACCTATGGTGCTTTTACCTGCACCCATAGGCCCTATAAGGAATATATTCAAAGGATTCGGCTATCGCGCAGTAATGGATTCTTCAATGATTTTTGGCGTAATAAATACCAAAAGCTCAGTTTTGCTGTTATTGCGTTGGCGGTGTTTGAACAGATTGCCAATGATGGGTAAGTCACCAAAGAAAGGTACGCGAGTTACCGATTCAGAAGTCTCGTTCTTAAATACCCCACCTAAGACGATGGTTTCACCGTTATCAACAAGCACTTGAGTTTCAACTTCGTTAGTGACAATACCAACTTCACCGTTAGGTAGTTCTTCACCGACCGAATCTTGATTGACCTTCAAATCGAGAATTAGGCGATTGTCCGGTGTGATCTGCGGTGTGACGTCTAAGCCAAGGACCACTTCTTTGAATTCGATACTGACCTCGCCGTCTTCAACGGTTTGGAAAGGAATCTCATCACCAGATTGAATCTTGGCTGCTTTACCGTCAGCAGTGATGATTTTCGGTTGAGAAACAACCTCTGCCTTACCGTCTGACTCTAGTGCAGAAATTTCAAACTGCAGGAGGGTGCTGCTGTCGCTGAAACCAATGGCTAAGGTTGAGGCGCCGATGCTGGTTGCGCCAAGGTCCACGTTAAGGGCGCTGGCATCTAATGCGGCGGAACGGTCAGCAAGAGCAGGGTATAGATTGTCGACATTGCCACCAGCAACGAAACGGCTGCTGCCGCCGAGGTCAGATGTGTAGCCACCACCCCATTTAACACCGATTTCTTTGCTCACATCAGTGCTAACGGTAACGATACGGGCTTCGATCATAACTTGACGAACGGGTATGTCGAGTTTTTTCAGGGCTTTGCGAACTTTTGCTAAATTACGATCAGTGTCTTGGATTAGTAGCATGTTGGTGCGAGGGTCTGACTTAACGCTACCTCGTTCGGACAGTAACCCTTGTTCTGTACCAAGTAGAGCAACAATATCACCCGCTTTAGCATAGTTAACTTGTAGGAACTCGGTACTTAATGGTGCTAGCTCTTCTACTTGCTTGTTGGTTTCTAGCTCGAAGCGTTCACGCTCTGCAATTTCTGCTGCAGGTGCAATCATCATGACATTACCAATAACCCGCTTATCCAAACTCTTAGTTTTAAGCACTAGATCCAGCGCTTGATCCCAAGGAACGTTTTTAAGTCTCAGTGTGATGTTACCGCCAACGGTGTCACTGACGACTAAATTTAAATCAGTCACATCGGCAATAATCTGTAGCACAGATCGAATATCGATATCTTGGAAATTTAGACTGAGTTTTTCGCCGGTGTATGGAAATTTGTTACGTTCGCGGTCATCAGCATCTTCGCTGCTTACCGGTTTGAAATCGACAATAAGCTGATTGTCCGACTGATAGGCAAGGTAGTCGTATGGTTGGGCGCTTGGTTTGATGAGAACGCTTGTATTATTGCCTTCGCCAATGGCGTCGATAAAGGTGACAGGCGTCGCAAAATCTTGCACATCAATACGCTGCTCTAAGTTCGCAGGAATTTGAGCGCCAATAAGGTTTACAACAACATTGGAGCCTTCTTCGACAATATCGATACCGGCTTTACTGTCTGTCATATTAATTAAGATGCGGCCAAGGTCACCATCGATGCGGCGAAAATCAATGCTTTGAACTTGAGTTCGGGCAGCCTTGGCTTGTGCGCTAAACGTTTTTTGTGGTGACTGTGTTGCAACTTCTGTTGTCGCCCCGGATCCGAAGACGATAAATAAGCTGTTACCTTTTACGTAGGTGTCATATTCGGCAGATTCATACAGGTTGGCAATGATGCGTACGCGCCCTTTGACTTCAGCAAAATTGATGCTGTCGACCTGTCCGCTTTTGATATCAAGGCTTTTCGTGCCTAGGCCGTTAGTGGTTTCAAATAGGTCAAGGACGACACGAGCGGGGCTCTCTATTTTGTAGCTTTGTGGCGCGGCGGGTGGCGCGTCGAAATCAAAACGAACCTCCATTTTGTTGCCGGGCAGTGAGACGAAAGCGGTATCAATGATTTGCACCTCAGCACGGGCAGACATGCTCAACAGGAGCAGCCCTACAAGAGCCATAAGCCATTGACTGACGTTAAATGCGGACAAATTAGGGATCAATTTATTATGTGCTACCATCGGGATGCCTATTGATTTTGTTCTGTCAGTACAAGGTTTCGAGGGCGCTTCATCCATCCGTCTCGACCATTGGGTACAATTTCTACAATATCTAACTGGGTTTCGTTAACTAGGGCGATTTCACCGTAGTTTCGACCTATATAGTTACCAGAGTGGACGCGATGGATTTCTCCATTACCGTCTTTAATGAGAGCGCTTAGTTCGCCGCCATCCAGCATTTGAATTGTGCCGACCATCGTCAGTTGTTCAAGCTTGAAGGCTTCCAATGGCTCTTTCGGACGTTCGAAATCTGGCTTAAGGTCATTTTTAATTAACTGCTCATCTTCTTCGGTAGGCTCTATACGAATTAGTGGCTGGAATGGGCCGCGTAAACTCGTGGCTCTGTAAAGGAAGCTTTCATATGGCTTAAACTCTGGCAGTGGTTCAATTCGCCCTGCGGGTTTAGCATCGGTTTCTTGGACAAAACGTTTTAAGTCCGTCGTGTCATCCACCTTGATGCAGCCTGACAACGCTACAAGGGTAGCGATGCAGATCGCGAATTGTTTGATCCATTTCATCATAGGATTATTCGCTGTCATCATAACGGTAAGTTTTGGCTGATATTTTCATGCTCAGATCTCCACTGGCTGAAACCGGTGAGATCCCAAAATCATGCAAAGTCACAATTCGAGGTAGTGCAGCAACCCCGCTGACGAACTCGCCTAGCTGGTGATAGCTGCCTTTTACTTGGATGTTGATTGGCAGCTCGATATAAAACTTCACTTTTTTCTCAGGTGCCAGAGATATGACATCAAAAGAAAGCCCGCTGTCTAAACCGATTTCAGTGATGTCTTCGAGTAAACCCGGTACTTCGGTGTCAGTAGGTAGTTGTTTTTTCAGCTCTTCAAACTTTTCTTCCACATCCGCCATTTGCTGCTTGAGAGCGGCGAGATTAGCAACTTGAAAGGCCTTTATTTCATATTGACGTTTCAGGTCAGGTTCTTTTTTGACTTCTTGTTCGTGTTTAACCAATAAATCTTTAATGTAGAAGTGGTATCCAGCTGCGACGCCTGCACCCAAAATAATGACATAAAAGATGACCTTAACACCGATAGGCCAATTACCTGCGGTATTGAAGTCCAGATTGTTGACATCAAAACCGCGGAAGCTATTTTTTAGACCATTTAACATTAGCCATCCTCCGGTTTAGGTTTGGATAGGCCGACTTGCAGCTTAAAGGTTTTGTATTCTGCCCCGCGGCCTACATTGCTCAAATTTGGTTCTGCGAACCAAGGTGACCGATCCAGGTTACGCATCAACTGGGAAACATCTTTGTTAGCTTTTGCGCGACCATCAATACTCACGCGTTGATCTTTTCGGCTTAATGAGCTGTACCATAGGTCTTCTGGCATTACCCGTACTAAATCATCAAAGACCCGTACGATGACAGGACGATTACCTTGCAGTTCTTGAATCGCGTTAAGGCGTTCTAAAAGCTTAGCTCGTTTCTCTTTAAGCTCTTTGATTTCCTTAACTTTGATATCCAGTGTTTTGATTTCCCCGCGTAGGAAATTATTGCGCGTTAACTGCTTGTCGGTTTGTGATTCAATATAAAAACCGGTACCAAAAACAATGGTTCCCGCCAATAGTAGAAAAAGGAAGCTGGTCGTTGCGAAGTTTCGCTGTCTTACTTGGCGGCGGTCTTCTCGCCAAGGTCTGAGGTTAATTAACGTCGTTGCCATAATTACTCCGCGAAGCTCCGTAATGCTAGCCCGCAGGCTAAGACTAATGAAGAAGCGTCGCTTTGAAATTTGTTCGGGTTAATTTTTGAGCCAAATTGCATATTTGCAAAAGGGTTAGCAACTTGTGTGGTGATACCAAGCTCTTGTTCGACGACTTCGGCGATGCCCGCTAAACCGGATGTGCCACCGGCAAGAAGAATTGCGTCTAGCTCGGAGTGACTTCCGGATGAATAATAAAACTGAAGCGCACGGGAGATCTGTTGTGCCGCGGTTTGCTTAAAGGGCTCGACATAGTTTTGCTGTATATCGTCAGGCAAGGAGCCGGATTTTTTAGCGTGCTCGACTTCGTCGAGGCTCATGTCAGAGATTTGGCTAATCGAAATCGATAGATCGTTGCCACCGAAAACTTGCTCACGATTGTAAGTTACCACGCCGTCTTCAAATACATAAAGTGACATGCTTGAGGCGCCGATCTCGACCATCCCGACGGTTTTTCCGTCAAGGTCGTGTGGGCCGATTAAGTGTTCATAGACACGTTCTAAAGCAAAGGTATCAACATCGATGACGTCGCAGTCTAGCCCTGCACCATTCACCGAATCTTCGCGAGATTGAACGCTATCTTGCCGGCACGCAACGAGAATCACCTGATTGAGGTTTTTATCGTCTTCTACGGGGCCGAGAACTTGAAAGTCGATCGCTACTTCATCCAATGGGTAGGGGATGTATTGGTCGGCTTCTACTTGAATTTGATCTTCTAGCTCGTCTTCAGTGAACGAATTACTGAATTCGAGGTTCTTAGTAATAACGCCTGAAGCAGGCACTGATGTTGCTGCTAGTTTGGTTTTTACGTTGGCAACTTTGATCGCGCGCTTGATGGCGTCCGCGACAATAGGAACTTCTTGGACGTTGTTATCAATGACAGCGCCGTCAGGGAGGTGTGTAATAGCGTAGCTGTCTACTCGGAACCCTTTTGAGTGACGGCTAAGTCCTAATAGCTTGATATAGGAAGAGCCAATATCGACTCCGACTAAAGCTTTAGGTTTTGATTTAAATAGACTCGACACTGCAGGTTCCCTGTCTAAAATTATGTAGCCTAGAAGATCTTAACCCGTATTAATGGGATTTAAAAAGATCCAGTTTCGATTTTTGTCATTAAACTGGCATTATTATATATCGCCATCGACGGCTTTCGCTTTAAGGTTATTATGATCAAAATCAAAACATTGTTCGGGTTTCTTATAAAATTAGGTTTATTTTGCGCATTAATGGGGGTTATTGCCGTTGCCGGCGCTTATTTCTATTTTAAGCCGGGCTTGCCCGATGTGCAGCAATTACGTGATGTGCAGCTACAAACACCGATGCGAATATATTCAGCTGATAAGTTATTAATTGCTGAATATGGAGAAAAGCGTCGTACTCCGGTGGCTTTTGAAGAAATACCGAGCGATTTTATTAATGCGATTTTAGCCGCAGAAGATAGCCGTTTTTATGAACACTTCGGTGTTGATATAAAAGGTTTGGCGAGAGCCGCTTTCGAACTTGCTAGCACAGGGCGAATTAAAACCGGTGGTAGTACAATCACCATGCAGGTGGCTCGGAACTATTTTCTTACGCGTAAAAAAACCTTTACCCGCAAATTTAGTGAGATTTTTCTAGCGATTCAGATTGAGCAGGAATTGAGCAAAGAGGAAATTCTTGAGTTATACCTGAATAAAATTTACTTAGGTAACCGTGCTTACGGTATTCAGGCCGCTGCGAATGCTTATTATGGACGAAATATAGACCAGCTGAGCATTGCTGAGCTTGCCATGATCGCCGGTCTACCAAAGGCGCCCTCCGCCTATAATCCGATTGCAAACCCTTCACGAGCTTTAGAGCGACGAAATTGGATATTGTCGCGAATGAAGATACTTAACTTCATTACTGACTTTACCTACGAAGAAGCTAAAGCGGCGCCGATCACCGCCAAATATCACGGTACAGACATTCAACTCTACGCACCTTATGTGGCTGAAATGGCTCGTAAAGAAATGTTGGATCAATACGGAGATAGCGTCTATACCGACGGCTTTGATGTTTACACTACCGTCAGAGGCCTAGACCAATCCGCGGCAAATAATGCAGTGGTGAATGGTTTGTTAGCCTATGAGCATCGTCACGGATACCGCGGTCCTGAAAAGCGGCCGTTTATTGATGATCTTAATGTATTGAACGACCATCAAGAACTGCTTAAGCAGCTTAACAAAGAGCCTAAGTTCGGTGATTTGTTGCCGGCAGTGGTTATCGATATCAATGATGAAGCTGCGAGCGTTGTTATTCCATCGGGTGAAATTGTTTCGTTATCCTTAGCAGCAATGGAGTGGGCGCGTGAATTTAAATCGGTGAACGCCCGTGGTGGCAAGCCAAAGTCGGTCAGTGATGTGCTTGCCGTGAACGACTTGATTCGAGTTATTCAGCGAGAAGAGGGTTGGGAGTTAGCTCAGGTGCCCGTTGTGCAAGGGGCGTTTGTGGCGCTTTCGCCGAATAATGGCGCTGTAAGGGCGTTGGTTGGCGGCTTTAATTTTGTCCACAGTAAGTTTAATCGTGCTATTCAGGCGTACCGGCAGCCGGGATCGAATTTTAAACCGTTTATTTACACAGCAGCGCTGGAGGGAGGTTTTACTCCTGCAACATTGATCAATGATGCGCCGGTTGTGTTCGAAGATAAAAATCTTGAAAGCAGCTGGCGTCCTGAAAACTATAGCAAGAAGTTTTATGGACCGACTCGATTGAGAGAGGCGCTTTATAAATCACGTAATTTGGTCTCTATCCGTATTCTAAAGTCTTTAGGGGTTAGCAATGCGGTTAACTATCTTGAAAATTTAGGCTTTGATCCAAGTCGCTTGCCTCATAACTTATCACTTGCTTTAGGTAGTGCAGATGTGACGCCGTTAGAGTTGGTGACCGGCTATGCCAGTTTTGCCAACCAAGGCTACCGTGTGACTCCTTATATAGTGGATGAGGTCGTAATTGAAGGTGAGCGTGTTTTCAAAGCATTGCCGCCCACCGTGTGCGATAACTGTCTCTATGTGGCTGACGATGAGCACCCGACTGCTGAACAAATTGAGTCTGCCCAGCAGATTACCCATTACCCGCAGGCGACTCGGGTATTGGATGAACGTGCGGTATATCTGATGACGAATATTATGCAAGACGTGATTAAGCGAGGTACGGCGAGAAAAGCCAAAGTGTTAGGGCGTAATGATTTAGCCGGCAAGACAGGTACTACCAATGATCAGAAGGATGCTTGGTTTTCAGGCTTTAACTCCGATGTTGTGGCGTCGGCATGGGTAGGGTTTGATCAGCCAACAACGCTGGGTCGTAATGAATTTGGGGGCACGGCAGCGCTGCCTATGTGGATTGAATTTATGGACGCCGTGCTTGAAGGTACGCCTGAGCGTCAAGCCAAGCCGCCAGCGGGTATAGTGAGTGTGCGAATTGATCCTGCAACAGGTTTGTTGGCTTACCCTGGTCAGAAGAATGCTGTGTTTGAAATTTTCCGTGAGGAGTCTGTGCCTCGTGAAACAGCTAAGTCTGCTGAGGTTTCAGAGAAACAGGTCACTACAGATGAGTTGTTTTGAAGAAATTTGTTGTCGATAGAGGCAGCAACAATAGGCACAAAAAAACCCGCATTTAGCGGGTTTTTTAGGAGTAGACTGGCTTACTTCTTCAGACTACGGCTGCCAAAACGCTTGTTGAAGCGATCAATACGGCCACCTGAATCTAGAACTTTTTGCTTACCGGTGTAGAAAGGGTGGCAAGCGCCGCATACGTCCAAGTGCATGTCAGTAGCGAGAGTAGAGCGAGTCTTGATTACATTACCGCAACTGCAAGTCGCTGTAATGTCTTCGTATTTTGGATGAATGTCTGCTTTCATTGCATTAGCCTCATAATTTGTTCCGCACCGCAAACCAGGTTTTTCACTGGACACCGTGCCATCGTCTCCAGACTTCGAAGAGCGGCGCATTCTAACAGACATTGGTTGATTAGCAAGCATTCAGCAATATCGACACGAGTTGCTGAATCCAATGGCGTTAAAGAAAGCGTAAATCGAACAGCGGTGATACCATGACTCAGACCGTCATTTAACTCAAGCGTTGCTATTAATCTTCGATGTCAGATTCTCCAACACCGATTCTTCAATTGGCGCTGCCTTCTCCGCTCCGTCGCACCTTTGATTATCTCCCGCCAGAGTCTAAGCACAGTGCTGAATTCAAAATAGGTACGCGATTCTTGGTGCCCTTCGGGAATCGGCAGCTGGTGGGCTTGTTAGTTGGTGTTGCCGAGCAATCGCCTTTTCTTGACAAGCTTCGCCCTGCTTTATCGTGTTTGGATGACGAGCCTGTTCTTCCTTCTGCATTAGTAGAGTTGGCCATTTGGGCGACTCGCTACTATCAATACCCGATTGGTGATGGCGTATTGTCATTTCTGCCGGGGCTTATTCGTAAAGGTGAGCCTGCGGCATTGCGGCCAGAACTACGCTGGGTCATTGATGATAGCGTGGTTGTTGAAAAACTCACCGTCAAGCAGCAAGGGTTGTACGAATTATTGCAAATGCAGTCGCAAGGGTTGTCCACCGAAAGAATTAAACGTGAGGGCTTTTCGCGAGGTATTTTGAAGGCGCTGCAAGATAAAGCGCTAGTTACTCAGCGGGAGTTTGCGCCTGATTTCATTGCATGCCAACCGTCTGCTGCGGAGATTCTTAATGAAGCCGTATTGCCATTGAACGACGAACAGCATAGTGCTTTAGCTACGCTTGTTGAACACATTAATGTATTTCAATGCTCGCTGTTGCAGGGAGTGACAGGTAGCGGTAAGACAGAAGTTTACCTACAGCTTATTCAAGCAGTGCTTGAGCAAGGTAAGCAAGCGTTAGTGATGGTGCCTGAGATTGGCTTGACGCCGCAGACTGTTGGGCGCTTTCAACAGCGTTTTTCAGTGCCAGTTGTTGTAATGCATTCGGGTATGACTGATCGTGAGCGATTGGATGCTTGGGTAATGATGAAAAGTGGTCAAGCGCGAATTTTGATTGGCACTCGCTCCGCGGTGCTGACGCCTTGTAAAGCGCTGGGTGTCATCATTATTGATGAAGAGCACGACGGCTCTTTTAAACAGCAAGAAGGCTTCCGCTACTCGGCACGTGATATTGCTATTATGCGAGCTCGCGATGAAGGTGTTCCTATTGTGCTGGGTTCCGCCACACCATCATTAGAATCATTTCAAAATGCACAGCAAGGACGATACGGTTGGCTCCAGCTCAACGAGCGCGCTGGTGGCGCATCGATGCCTCGTTTTCGTTTATTGGATGTACGCCAAGAAGTTTTGCACGAAGGGCTCAGTGATGAGTTGATTGATGCCTTGCGGTCACGGCTGCAACAGGGCGAGCAAGTGATGGTTTTTCTCAATCGACGGGGCTTTGCGCCGACGTTGATGTGCCATGATTGTGGCTGGCTTGCCGATTGTCGTCATTGTGATGCGCGATACACGCTGCACCGTTTCCCCGCGCACCTGCATTGTCATCATTGCGATCATCAGCAACCTATACCGTTAGCTTGCCCCAAGTGTCAAAGCAGAAACTTACAACCTTTAGGTTCGGGAACTGAACGAGTAGAAGCAGCGCTAGAGCGTGCTTTCGCGGATGTACCAGTGATCCGTGTTGATCGGGACAGTACGCGTCGAAAAAATGCGATGAAAGACATCTTGGCGCAGATTCACCAAGCCGGGCCTTGCATCTTATTGGGCACGCAAATGTTGGCAAAAGGCCATCATTTCCCCAGAGTAACCTTAGTGGCAATTCTTGATGCAGATGCTGGGCTGTTTAGTGCTGATTTTAGAGGGATGGAAAAAACCGCACAGCTGATTCTACAAGTGGCAGGGCGTGCCGGGCGCTCTGGGCAAACAGGTGAAGTCATCATGCAAACCCACTGTGCAGACCACCCTCGATTAGCCGCAATGGTCGAGCAAAATTATACCGAATTTGCTGAAGCTGAATTAACATTACGGGAACAGGGTAATTTACCGCCGTTTATAAATCTGGCACTGATTCGTGCTGAAGCCATTAGTGTGGGCCGAGCGGAAGCGTTTTTGCAGGTTATTCGTGAAGTGTTGCAGTCGTTAGAACTACCGTCAATCGAACTTATCGGCCCCATGCCTTCACCGATGGAAAAACGTGCTGGACGTTTCCGTGCACAACTTTTATTACAGTCAAAACAACGCAGTAGCCTGCAGCGTGTTTGTAGCCAGTTAGCGCACTTGATGGAGAACAATAAACAGGCAAAGAAAGTTCGTTGGTCCATCGATATCGATCCATTGGATATGTTTTAATTCGCTGTCTACCTAGGATTTTTGAGTAACAGAATGGCACGGGATTACGTTAATAAACCTAAAGCACGCAAAGGCGCTGTTCGTCGCTCCCCCGTGAGCAAAGGTAAAAAGAAAAAAGCCAATAAAGGGAAGCTGTTTTCTTTGTTTGCGCTTTTAGTGTTGATTGCTGCACTAGGCTTTGGTCTTTACAAACTTGCCTTGGTGAAGCCTGATGGTGAAGCGACTCAAGCGAAAGTTCAGCAGGAAGCGCAACGCACCACAGAGCAGAATCCGGTAAAAACGACAGTAGACACCAAGGGGTCTCCCGATGTGCAAGAGAGTAACGATGACTACAGTTTCTACGAGATTTTGCCAAAAAGTGAAGTGATCCCGCCGCTAGTACCAGAGTACAAGTCGACCCCGAAATCTGCAAAAAGCTATAGCCTCTATGTCTTGCAAGCGGGCTCATTTCGTAATGAGCAGGATGCTGACAGGTTGCGTGCAGAGTTGATCTTGCAAGGCTTGCCAAATGTCGTGGCGAATAAAGTAGAGTCAAGTAGCGGTGCTGTCTGGTACCGTGTCCGCACGGGCCCGTTTGATTCTCGTTCCAAGCTGAATAAAGCGCAGGATCAGTTAGTCAGAATGAATCTGCAACCAATGCAGATTAAGCTGAAAGAGTAGCTGCTTGAAATTTTTAACTTAACCGCCATATATCTTTCAATACATCGCATATTTATGCGCTAGTCGCTGGTTCATTCACTTTGCACTGACCTTTTCCTAGCACGGTGAACAGCAGTTTCATGCATTAACAGTTTCAGGAATTTTCATGACAACGATCGTATCAGTTCGCCGTGACGGCAAAGTAGCACTGGGTGGTGATGGCCAAGTCTCTTTGGGTAATACCGTGATGAAAGGCAACGCGCGCAAAGTTCGCCGCCTTTATCACGGTGAAGTCATCGCTGGTTTTGCTGGTGGTACAGCAGACGCCTTTACGTTGTTCGAGCGCTTCGAAGCACAGCTGGAGAAATATCAAGGGCAATTGGTGCGTTCAGCGGTAGAGCTGGCTAAAGATTGGCGCTCAGATAGAGCGCTTCGTAAGCTCGAAGCTATGTTAATTGTAGCCAATAAAGAAGCTTCACTTATCATCACTGGTAATGGCGATGTTGTTGAGCCAGAAGAAGGCTTAGTCGCTATTGGTTCTGGCGGTAATTTTGCACAGGCTGCAGCGCGCGCATTAATGGAAAACACCGAGCTTCCCGCGCCTGAAATCGTCGAAAAGAGTTTAAATATAGCTGCGGATATTTGCGTCTACACTAATCATTCCCTAGTGATTGAAATATTAGAAACGGTAGATTAATAAGCGGTATTTTAGTTCTCTCTAAAGATTCAAAAATTAAGATTTAAGGTAATTTATTACCTGTAATAAAGAGAAAAGTTTTATGTCACAAATGACTCCACGGGAAATTGTTCATGAATTAGACCGCCATATTGTTGGGCAGTCTGATGCGAAAAGAGCCGTTGCAATAGCGCTGAGAAATCGTTGGCGTCGTATGCAGCTCCCAGAGGAGTTGCGTAATGAAGTGACCCCTAAAAATATTTTAATGATTGGGCCAACGGGTGTCGGTAAAACGGAAATTGCGCGTCGCCTAGCCAAGCTAGCCAATGCTCCTTTTATTAAGATCGAAGCGACAAAGTTCACAGAAGTCGGTTATGTAGGGCGCGATGTTGAGTCGATCATCCGTGATCTTGCTGACATGGCGATAAAAATGCTGCGTGAGCAAGAAATGTCAAAAGTACAACATCGCGCAAGTGATGCCGCGGAAGAACGTATTCTCGATGCGTTACTGCCTCCTGCTCGTGGCGGTTATGACAATGATGAAAAACCGACAGACTCTACCACTCGCCAATTATTCCGAAAGAAACTTCGCGAAGGTCAGTTGGACGATAAAGAGATTGAGATTGAGGTAAGTAACAAACCTGTTGGCGTGGAAATTATGGCGCCTCCTGGTATGGAGGATATGACCTCACAGTTGCAAAACATGTTTTCCAGTTTAGGTAATGACCGTAAGCAGAATCGTAAACTGAAAGTCAAAGATGCGCTGAAACAGTTGCAAGATGAAGAAGCTGCTGCGTTGGTTAAAGAAGATGAAATCAAGGCGAAAGCAATCGACTTGGTTGAGCAAAATGGTATCGTTTTTCTTGATGAGATTGATAAGGTTGCCAAGCGTACCGAGGCCACAGGGGGTGACGTTTCTCGGGAAGGTGTACAACGTGATTTATTGCCATTAATAGAAGGTAGTACCGTCAACACCAAGTTTGGAATGATTAAAACGGACCACATTTTGTTTATTGCTTCAGGTGCGTTTCATTTGGCTAAACCTTCAGATTTGATTCCTGAGCTACAAGGCCGTTTACCGATTCGAGTAGAGTTGTCACCGTTAACGCCTGAAGACTTCCGCCGTATTCTCACCGAGCCTAACGCGTCATTAACCCGCCAGTATCAAGCGCTATTGAAGACTGAAGGTGTTAATATCGAATTTGCAACAGACGGTATCGAGCGTATCGCCGAGATGGCTTATGAAGTTAACGAACGTACGGAAAATATCGGTGCTCGTCGCTTGCACACCATGATGGAGCGGTTACTTGAAGAGTTATCTTTTGATGCGAGCGACCGTAGTGGTGAAACCATTAAAATTGATGCTGAGAGAGTTAATGAAGCTCTCGGTGAATTGGCTCAAGATGAAGATCTAAGCCGTTATATCCTCTAACAGGAGGTGTCCGATGAGTGACAATAAACCGTTAAAAATCGCCTTGCATTCCGAGTCGAAAGAGCTGGAACTGCAATATCAAGATGGCACTTACCGTCTGTCGGCGGAGCTCTTACGAGTGATGTCGCCATCAGCGGAAGTGCGTGGACACCATGCTGGCCAAGAAACCCTGCAAACAGGTAAGCGTAACGTGGGTATTACAGGTATTGAGCCTGTTGGTTATTACGCGATCAAACTGATTTTCAGTGATGGGCACGATTCTGGGTTATACACGTGGGAATACTTGCGTGAGCTTTCGGAAACACAAGAAACCAAATGGCAGTGCTATGTGCAAAAGTTGAAGGCAACCGGTGGTAGCCGCGATGTTGATAGTACCAGCGAGCCGCAAATTGAAGAAAAACGCTGCTTGCACTAGGAGTCAATGATGGTGAATCCTGTCCTTGAAGAGTCAGTGATGCTGATTGAGGTCGCCATCAAAAAGCTTGTTAAAGCAGACCTGGCGGCCGCTTCACGGTTGGGGAAGCTGCAAGGGAAAGTGCTTTGTGTCGAGCTGACGTCACCATTGATGACCTTCTATGTTGCACCTGTTGTCGATGGGCTTGAGTTTGGCTTTGATGAACAAAATGCTGATTGTACGATAACGGGTAGTTGGGTCGACTTTTTATCGGTAGCCGAAGACGAGCAACGCCTGTTTAGTAGCAACATCAAACTCGATGGTGATTATCACTGGGTGGTTGAACTTAAGTCGATACTTATGAGCTTGGATGTCGATTGGGAAGGTTTGCTGGCCAAGAATATTGGCGGTTTAGCCGCTCATCAATTAGCACAGTGCTTTCGCTCAACAGGTGTATATGTTGAGCACACCTCGACACTGCTGCGTCGCGACATTAGTGACTATCTTCATGAAGAACTCCGGATTTTGCCATCAAGACCGGAGCTTAAGCAGTTTTATTCTTGGGTAGATGCTGAGCGTTTAGCCGTTGATCGTCTACAAGCGCGGATTCAACGGTTAGAGCAAAAAGCTAAAGCCGCGATAGACCTTTCTGACTAGCTCTGACTAGTAGTGCTGTCACCTCCAATATTTAAAAACTATACTTCACGATAAATAGCGACGTTAAAATACGAACGAGAATGCAAGAATAATAAAATAAGAATCATAGAATAACGACAAAGGACGCTGAACTGTGTTGATGAAGCTGAAGCAAAGCAGTGGCAACGAGTTAGGTTTTTTAGCCAGTGGTTGTTTGACCGAAAATGACTATGAGAGATTTCTCATTCCAGAAGTTGAGAAGGTTCTCGCAGAGCACAGTACTATTCGATTACTTTTCCAGTTTGAAGACTTTAATGGTTGGGATCACCATGCGCTATGGTTGGACTTTACCTTTGGCTTAAAAATCAATCGTCGGATTGATAAGCTCGCTCTTGTCGGCGATAAAACATGGGAAGAGTGGGTTGCCAAAGCGGTTAAGGTTGTCTGTCATGGCGAAACGCATTTTTTTCCTATCCAAGACCAGCAAAAAGCCTGGCAATGGTTGAAAGTATAATTGCTTAATCAACCGTTGAGTTTTACTCACTTTATTGTTCACTTTTTTTCTTGGTAAAGCGTAGTCATCTGGCCTTTATCTACTCGCCGTTATGCTATGATTGTCCTCTTTTTTTATTAGTTAACAGGCATCAACTGTTTCATGCACAAGGTTAATTCCATGGATAAGAGCAAAATCAAGTTTTTACTGCTTGAGGGTGTTCATCAATCAGCCGTTGACGCATTGAATAATGCTGGCTTCACCGAAATTGAATATTTAAAAACCGCTTTATCTGAAGATGAATTGGTTGAACGTATCAAAGGTGTTCACTTTATTGGTATTCGTTCACGCACGCAGCTAACGGAGCGGGTGTTTGCCGCAGCCGATAAGTTGATGTCCGTAGGTTGTTTTTGTATTGGTACGAACCAAGTCGACTTACAAGCTGCGATGGTTCGTGGTGTCTCTGTGTTCAATGCACCGTATTCGAATACACGTAGCGTTGCTGAATTAGTGTTGGCACAGGCAATCATCTTGTTGCGCGGTGTGGCAGAGAAGAATGCTAAAGCTCATCGTGGTGTTTGGTTAAAATCAGCAACCAATAGCTTCGAAGCCCGTGGCAAGCAGCTCGGTATCATCGGTTACGGTAGTATTGGTTCTCAGTTGAGTGTTATGGCTGAGTCGCTTGGAATGAAAGTCTGCTTTTATGACGTTATTAGTAAACTACCTATTGGTAATGCAAGCCAGAAAAGCACGTTGGATGAGTTGTTAGCAACCAGTGATGTGGTGAGTTTGCACGTTCCTGAAACGATGAATACACAGAATTTAATCGGTGCTAAACAGCTGAAGAAAATGAAGCAAGGTAGCATCCTGATCAATGCGGCGCGAGGCACGGTTGTAGATATTGATGCTCTGTCTAAGGAGTTAGAGTCAGGAAAGCTGCTTGGCGCGGCGATCGATGTTTTCCCTGTTGAGCCTCGTTCAAATGACGATGAGTTTATTTCACCACTACGTGAATTTGATAATGTGATTCTGACGCCTCATATCGGCGGTAGTACGGTAGAAGCACAGGAAAATATCGGCGTCGAAGTGGCAGAAAAACTGATTCGCTACTGTGATAATGGCTCGACGATTGGTTCTGTGAACTTTCCAGAAGTTGCGCTACCTTCGCACCCAGATCAACACCGAGTGTTGCATATTCATAAAAACGTACCAGGGGTACTTAGCAGTATCAACCAGGTGTTTTCTGATCATAAGATCAACATTAGTGGTCAGTATTTGCAGACAAATGAAAACGTCGGCTACGTGGTTATGGATATCGATGCAGAACACAGTGATCTTGCATTAACACAGTTGCAAAAGGTTCCAGCAACGATTCGTTGTCGCGTTTTGTTTTAATCGCTCTCTTCTTTGCTGCTTTGCGTTTGGTTAGGCCAGTGTTGGTCTAACCAAGCAAAGTAAGCTTCCCTGATTGATGGGATTTCGTTGGCTAAGTTGTGCTTTCCTGTAGGGAGCAATAACTCTTCTGCTTGAGGAAATTGCCGTCGCAGTACTTTCAGATTAAACCGCCAATCCACGGTATTGTCTTGCTGTCCTTGAATAATCATAGGGCGTAAATCGGTGCGGGAAGGTAATCCTAGGTAAGCTGATTGCCAGCGTATCATCGAGCCTATCCAGGTCGTGCAGGTGTGGCGGTTTTGTAACGGATCTTGGTGTTGAATAAACTCTAAGAACGCGCTGTCATGGCTGTTATCAGTGAACTTTCTTGGCACTTGCCGGAGCCCGCGGCCTAAGATTAAGTATAGTGTGCGGATGGCCAACCAATATCTAGGCCGGACTAAAGGGGCTAAATAAACTAACTGCTCAGCGTTTTGATCAGGGTGAGTAAGTAGGTAGTCGCTAATGATAGCGGCGCCTGTGCTTTGACCAACAAAACTCAGAGGTTGAGCTTTTTGTTGTGTTAATTCAATGAGTTTTCCAAATACTGACTGGTAGCTTGAGAAGCCATCAATTGAGGCTCTGTCGCCTCCTGAGAGGCCGTGACCGGGTAAATCACAGCCGACAACCACTAACTGTTTATCTAACAGGTAGCGAACCCAATGTTTCATCAAGCCGAAATGGTCGTGATAGCCGTGTTGTAAAATTACAGCGCCTTTGGGATCAGCTGGCGAAAATACCTGACAGGCTACGCTAAAACCTTGTAAATCTATGAGGCCAAGGTGATGGTCGACTTCAGAGAAATTAAGCTGATAAAGGTTACGGTAAGAATCGTAGAGCGGGTCGTTGGCCTTGGCGTTGGTTATGGTTGTTATTTGTGCGCGTAAAGTAGTCAGTGGAAGAGAGCGTGTCATCGATTCACCAAGAAAAAAGGCAGCGATATGCTGCCTTTTAACTGTAGAGAAGCGTGCCGAATTATCAACTACTACTCATCAGGACTAGAATAAATCCATTAATAAATCTCTGACATTTTCTCTAAGCTGATCGCTTTAATTTTGTCCGCGTGACCCGCAGTACCAAATGACTCATAGCGAGCCGCAGCGATGTCTGACATCGATTTGATGGTTTCTTTTAAGTACTTACGTGGGTCGAATTCTGCTGGATTTTCGGCCATAAAGCGACGAATCGTGCCGGTGGATGCTAAACGTAAGTCCGTATCAATATTGACCTTGCGAACGCCATGCTTGATACCTTCAACAATTTGTTCCACCGGTACGCCGTAGGTTTCAGGAATAGCGCCACCAAATTCATTAATGACAGCCAACCAATCTTGAGGCACCGAAGAAGAACCGTGCATCACCAGGTGGGTGTTAGGAATCCGCTGGTGAATGCCCTTGATGCGCTCAATTGAGAGAACATCATCTGTTGGTGGGCGAGTAAACTTGTAAGCGCCGTGGCTTGTCCCGCAAGCAATCGCGAGCGCGTCGACACCGGTTTTTTCAACAAAGTCAGCGGCTTCGTCAGGGTCAGTCAGCATTTGATCGTGAGATAAGATGCCTTCCGCGCCAACACCGTCTTCTTCGCCTGCTTGACCTGTTTCTAGTGAGCCAAGGCAACCGAGTTCACCCTCAACAGATACGCCGCAAGCATGCGCCATTTCTACAGTGCGACGAGTGACATCAACGTTGTATTCATAGCTGCTTGGGGTTTTACCATCCGCCATTAATGAACCGTCCATCATTACTGATGAAAAGCCTAATTGAATGGAGCGTTGGCAAATGGCGGGTGTGGTGCCGTGGTCTTGGTGCATACACACTGGAATGTGAGGAAACTCTTCGATGGCAGCAAGGATCATGTGTTTTAAAAAGTTTGATCCGGCGTATTTGCGAGCGCCTGCTGATGCCTGAACAATCACTGGGCTGTTGGTTCTATCCGCCGCTTCCATGATTGCGCGCATTTGTTCTAAATTGTTTACATTGAATGCGGGAATGCCGTAGTTATATTCTGCGGCATGGTCCAGCAGTTGTCTCATACTGATAAGCGCCATAATTGCCTCTCTGTGTACTATTGTGCCGACTATTGTCGGTCTCAATTCAAAATTCGGTATTAAGCTCGTTCTTCTAAGATTGCTACAGCAGGTAGTGTTTTACCTTCAACGAACTCTAAAAATGCACCGCCCCCGGTGGAGATGTAGGACACTTTGTCGGCGATGCCGTACTTATCAACTGCTGCTAAGGTATCACCCCCGCCTGCAATAGAAAATCCTGAACTGTTGGCGATAGCCATAGATAGTGTTTCTGTGCCGTGGCCAAACTGGTCAAACTCAAAAACACCGACGGGGCCATTCCAGATAATGGTGTTTGCAGATTCAAGGATCTTAGCTAAAGATTTAGCACTTTCTGGGCCAATATCTAAAATCATGTCATCTTTACCTACGTCGGCAACAGGCTTGATTGTTGCTTCGGCAGTTTCGGAAAACTCGGTTGCGACAACGACATCGGTGGGTAAAGGAATCGATGTTTTGGCCATCAGAGCTTTGGCTTGATCAATTAAGTCTTCTTCAAACAGTGACTTACCAACAGGAAAGCCAGCCGCTGCCAAAAAGGTGTTCGCGATACCACCACCGACAATGAGTTGATCCACTTTATCGGACAGGGATTCAAGGACAGTCAATTTAGTGGAAACCTTGGACCCGCCAACGATAGCAGCCATTGGTTTAGCCGGGTTGTCCAGTGCACGTGCCAAGGCCTCTAGTTCGTTCGCTAATAAAGGGCCGGCGCAGGCAACAGGTGCATATTTAGCAACGCCATGCGTTGATGCTTGGGCACGGTGGGCTGTGCCAAATGCGTCCATAACAAAGATATCGCATAGCTTTGCCATCTTTTGAGACAGGCTGTCGCTATTGCTTTTTTCGCCGTTGTTAAAGCGAACGTTTTCTAAAATGACGACTTCACCGGCTTGGGCCTCTACGCCATTAAGCCAATTCTTTTCAAAACGGACGCTGCGGTTTAGTAGGCTGGAGAGATGGTCTGCAACCGGCGCGAGAGAAAAGTCCTCGTCGTATTCGCCCTCCGTTGGGCGGCCTAGGTGAGACATAATGAATATTTTAGCGCCGGCTGCAATGGCATGTTCTATCGTTGGTAACGCGGCTCTGATGCGAGCGTCGCTGGTCACTTTTCCGTCTTTAATGGGAACGTTTAGGTCTTCACGGATTAACAGGCGCTTGCCTTGTAAATCCAGGTCCATCATCTTGATTACACTCATCGGTTACCCTGTTGTGGTCATTACTTTTGATCACTGGATAAATCTAACCAGTGTTGCGTGACATTTAACATACGATTCGCGAATCCCCATTCATTGTCAAACCAGCAAACGAGTTTGAGCAATGTCCCTTGGCTGATTCGCGTTTGTGTACCATCGACAATGCCAGATCGAGGGTCAGTATTAAAGTCTATCGAAGCATGGGGCTCTT
>JBLXCH010000002.1:59993-86940 GCA_048265065.1 Motiliproteus sp.
AGGTTGGTATGGTGATAGCTATCAATGACTGGTTGATCGTTCATTGCTGAGTGAATAGTGGTAGTGACACCGCTTTCGATACCGAACTGACGATGGATAATGTCGAGTAATGGTACTAAGCAGTTGGTAGTGCACGACGCATTAGAGACAATGCGGTGGTCGGCACGGAGTTGATCTTGATTTAGTCCGTAAACGATCGTTGCATCCACATCGGCTGAGGCAGGTTGAGAAAATAACAAGCGTTTTGCCCCAGCGTTAATGAGTGTCTCGGCGGTTTCGCGATCACTGAATGAGCCCGAGCACTCCAGCACGATATCCACATTATGGGCAGACCAGTCGAGTTCACCTGCTGAGCTTTCATTAAGCAGGATGATTTTGTCATCACCGACGATGAGGTGATCATCGTTATGACTGACCGGTAAAGGGAAGCGGCCGTGAGTGGTGTCATAGCGAGTAAGATAAGCAATCGTTTCGACGTCAGCCAACTCATTAATCGCGACTATCTTCAGATTGCTAAAAAGCGGGTCTGAGTAGCAGGCTCTAAGCACCGACTGGCCGATGCGACCGTATCCATTGATGGCGACTCGGTAGCTCATCGTACTTATTGCCTGCTCAGCTTACTCAGTGTGTCGACGCTCAAAATAAGCTCTTTACCGTGCTGACTACGTTTTCAGTGGTAAAACCAAAGTGTTTGAACAGGTCGCCCGCTGGTGCCGATTCACCAAAACTGCGCATGCCAATCACCTTGCCATCAAGGCCAACGTATTTGTACCAGTAGTCTGCGTGAGCCGCTTCAATGGCAACACGTTTCGTGACCGTTGATGGCAATACGGTTTGCCGATATTCGCTAGACTGAGCTTCGAACAATTCGGCGCAAGGCATCGACACGACACGAACCTTGGTGCCGTTTGCTGTTAATGATTCAGCGGCAGACATTGCCAAAGCCACTTCTGAGCCAGTTGCAATTAAAATAGCGTCTGGTGTGCCGTCGGTATCTTTGAGGATATAAGCGCCGCGTTGAATGGCAGCCACTTGTTCCGCATCGCGGGTTTGGTGCGGTAAACCTTGGCGAGAGAATATCAATGACGACGGACCGTCCGTTTTCTCAATGGCTGACTTCCACGCGACGGCTGACTCAACCGTATCGCAAGGGCGCCATGTGCTCATGTTAGGGGTGGTGCGAAGGTTGGCAATTTGTTCAATAGGTTGGTGTGTTGGGCCATCTTCACCAAGACCGATAGAGTCGTGGGTATATACGAAAATTGCACGCTGCTGCATTAATGCAGCCATGCGGATTGCGTTGCGGGCGTATTCCATGAAGACAAGGAAGGTCGCGCCATATGGAATAAATCCGCCATGTAAAGCCACGCCGTTCATAATGGCAGACATGCCAAACTCACGCACGCCGTAAAACACGTAGTTGCCATCACTATTGTCTTTGCTGACACCTTTGCTACCAGACCATAGGGTCAGGTTGGAGCCAGCTAAATCGGCAGATCCACCGAGTAATTCAGGTAACAAAGGACCGAAAGTGTTTAACGTATTTTGTGATGCTTTGCGGCTAGCGATGGTTTCGCCATCATTTTGTAGCTGGTTGATATAGTTGTTGGCTTTTTCTGCAAAGTCAGTGGGCAAGTCACCACTAACACGACGTAGTAGTTCAACCGCTAGATCGGGATGGGTTTCGCTGTAACGTGCAAAAAGATCATTCCAGTTGTTTTCTCGAATAACGCCAGACGTTTTTGCATCCCAACCGTCATAGATATCCTGTGGAACATCAAATGGCGCATGAGGCCAGTCGAGTTTTTCACGAGTAAGAGCAATTTCATCATCGCCTAATGGTGCACCGTGACAAGACTCTGTGCCCTCTTTGTTCGGTGAGCCAAAACCAATCACTGTTTTGCAGCATATTAGCGTTGGTTGTTCAGTGTTCTCGCGAGCTGCGTCAATGGCGTCTGCAATGGCGTCTGCATCGTGGCCGTCGACGTTAGGGATAACTTGCCAGTTGTATGCTTCAAAGCGTTTTGCTGTGTCATCGGTGAACCAACCTTCGACTTCGCCATCGATAGATATGCCATTGTCATCGTAGAAGAAGATTAATTTTCCGAGACCAAGCGTTCCTGCTAATGAACAGGCTTCGTGGGAGATGCCCTCCATCAAGCAGCCGTCACCGTGAAACGCATAGGTGTAATGATCAATGACTTCGAAACCTTCACGGTTGAACTGTCCTGCGAGTGTCTTCTCAGCAAGTGCCATGCCGACGGCGTTAGCAATACCTTGGCCAAGGGGGCCAGTGGTTGTTTCAATGCCTGGCGCGTAGCCTAGTTCTGGGTGTCCCGCGGTTTTTGCATGTAACTGACGAAAGTTTTTAAGGTCATCGACACTGAGATCATAGCCGCTCAAATGAAGCAGTGAATAGAGCAACATGGAGCCATGACCGTTTGATAAAACAAAACGATCTCGGTTTAACCACTCAGGGTTGCTAGGGTTATGCTGAAGATATTCGTTCCATAATACTTCGGCGATATCTGCCATGCCCATCGGCGCACCTGGGTGGCCTGATTTAGCTTGTTGAACGGCATCCATGCTCAAAGCGCGAATAGCATTGGCTAGCTGTCTACGAGACGGCATTAACGATTACTCCTAGCTGTTTTTTAACGGCCCTTTAGTGGTCCGTCTTAAGCATCAAAAAATAGGTTGCGTATTGTCGCTTACTCAGCGTTTAGCTTCAAATGGAAAGCGACAAAAACGCCTTAAAATGGGGACTTTTTTTCGTTCATGAGTTAAAGAAGGTCAATTTGCTGCTAAGATAAGTCCGCGCTGCAAATACAGACTATTTTGTAGTGAGCTTTGATTTTTTATTGCAAGTGTATTGACCGGTTACCGGTTTTTCCTTTGCTTTGTAATTAAGTCACTGTTTTTTAAACATTCAATTATGAAGGCAACTGCTCCATGAGTGATTATTCTCTATTTACTTCAGAATCTGTTTCTGAAGGCCATCCGGATAAAATGGCGGATCAAATTTCTGACGCTGTTCTTGATGCTATCTTAAAAGACGACCCGCATTCGCGTGTTGCTGTAGAAACCCTCGTTAAAACGGGGATGGCAGTGATCGCCGGTGAAGTGCGAACGTCAACCTATGTTGATCTTGAAGAAATCGTTCGTAACGTCATCCTTGATATCGGTTATGACAGCTCTGATGTGGGCTTCGACGGTAAATCTTGTGCGGTCCTCAATGCTATTGGTAAACAATCTGTTGAGATTGCTGCAGGTGTTGATGAAGGCGAAAACAAGGACCTTGGTGCCGGCGATCAAGGTTTAATGTTTGGTTACGCTAGCAATGAGACTGATGTGCTCATGCCTGCACCCATTTATTACTCTCACCGTTTGGTTGAGCGTCAGGCTGAACTCCGTAAAAACGGTCAGCTAGCTTGGTTGCGTCCAGATGCTAAATCGCAACTTTCGTTGCGTTATGAAAACGGCAAGCCGGTTGCTGTTGATGCAGTCGTGTTATCGACTCAGCATTCTCCGGATATTAGCCAAGGGGAAATTCATGAGGCGGTTCTTGAAGAGATCATCAAGCCTGTTATCCCCTCTGAGTGGTTGCATGAAGAAACGCTTTATCACATTAATCCCACCGGCCAGTTTATCATTGGTGGGCCTATGGGTGACTGCGGACTAACGGGTCGCAAAATTATCGTCGACACTTATGGCGGCATGGCACGTCATGGTGGCGGTGCGTTCTCTGGTAAAGACCCATCCAAAGTAGATAGATCCGCAGCTTATGCTGGGCGCTATGTGGCGAAAAATATTGTCGCTGCAGGTCTTGCTGATCGTTGCGAAGTGCAAGTTTCTTACGCGATTGGTGTAGCTGAGCCCACCTCGATTAGTGTAAACACCTTCGGCACTGGTGTGGTGAGTGATGCAAAAATTATCGAACTAATAGGAGCGCATTTTGATTTGCGTCCAGGCGGTTTGATTGAAATGCTCGATCTTCGTCGTCCTATCTATCGTGCCACCGCAAGCTACGGACACTTTGGTCGTGAGTTGCCAAACTTTACGTGGGAGCGCACTGATAAGGCAGCCGCACTTAAAGCGGCGGCCGGGATTTAAACCGATCGATGCGCACTATTCGCGTCTACGAGCCTCAGTCGCTAACGGCTGGGGCTGAACTGCCTCTGGGCGAAAATGCGTCTCACCATGTGGGACGCGTGCTGCGAGCAGCCGTTGGTGATGAATTGCAGTTGTTCAATGGTGAAGGCCTTGAGTGCTTAGCAGTTATTTCAGCGATTAGTAAAAAACAGGTAGTCGTTACCTTAGGCAGTCCAGTCGCTTGTCACACCGAATCGCCTTTGTCGATTGCGCTTGGTCAGTGTTTGTCCAAGGGTGAGCGTATGGATTACGCAGTGCAAAAAGCTACAGAACTCGGTGTATCGACGATTCATCCCTTATTCAGTGATCGCACTGAAGTTAAACTTCCCGCTGACCGGGCTGACAAACGGGTTCGACATTGGCAGCAGATCGCCGTGTCTGCTTGTGAGCAAAGCTATCGCGGTGTTGTGCCTGATGTGTCTTCTCCTCAGCCACTTCAACAGTGGCTAACAACCGTTGAAGCCGACGTTAAGCTGGTTTTAGATCCGCGGGGTGCGACGCCGATAAATCCGAATATGAATCCAGCTTCTGTCGCATTGCTGATTGGCCCAGAAGGTGGTCTAAGCGAGGCAGAAGTGGATGCGGCGATAGCTGCTGGCTTCCAGTCAGTAGTCCTTGGACCACGCGTACTTAGAACAGAGACTGCCCCTGTAGCCGCGATGTCTTTGTTGCAATACCTTTGGGGCGACTGGTCGTCCTAGCGGTTACTCTCCTGCCGGTTCATGATTCATAACATTTGTGTAAACCCGTGCACTTAGTCCCTTAATTGGTGTCATAATCGCCTCCATCTATTGGCGAGCATATTTTGGTATAGTGTGGCTTAGCTCGCGCTTAACAGTTGTGACTAAACGTGATGCATTGCTTCAATTACGGTATCGATTAATGACATTAAAAGTTGGGGTTGTGATGGACCCCATTGAATCCATCAATTACAAAAAAGACAGCTCAATGGCGATGCTGTGGGCGGCTCAAGATCGTGGTTGGGAACTCTATTATATGGAGCAAGCCGATCTTTATGCGCGGGATGGCGTGGCAATGGCACGTATGGCGCCATTGCAAGTTGCTAGAAATCCCCAGCAGTGGTTCACCCGTGGCGAATATCAGCAATCTCCGCTGACAGACCTTGATGTTGTATTGATGCGTAAAGACCCGCCGTTCGATAATGAGTTTATTTACAGCACCTACTTATTAGAGTTGGCAGAAAAAGAGGGTGTGCTGATAGTGAATCGTCCGCAGAGTTTGCGTGACTGTAATGAAAAACTTTTCGCGACGCATTTTCCTCAGTGTTGTCCTCCGGTCTTGGTGAGCCGTCATCCCGATTTGTTGCGTGACTTTCATAACGAGCATGCAGACGTTATCTTGAAGCCATTAGACGGCATGGGTGGAAGCTCGATTTTTCGGGTTAAAGCAGAAGATCCTAATGTCAGTGTTATCATCGAAACGCTAACGAATCACGGTCAGCAGCAAATCATGGCGCAGAAGTTTATTCCTGAGATTAAGGACGGTGATAAACGGATTCTTATGATTGACGGAGTACCTATTGAATATTGCCTCGCACGTATTCCTGCAAAAGGGGAAACTCGCGGTAATTTGGCTGCCGGTGGGCGTGGAGAAGGTCGTCCTATTAGTGATCGTGACCGCTGGATTTGTGAGCAAGTAGCGCCTGCATTGAAAGAAAAAGGGTTGCTGTTTGTGGGATTAGATGTGATTGGTGATTATCTCACAGAAATTAATGTGACCAGCCCTACCTGTATTCGTGAGCTCGATGATCAGTTCAATTTGGACATTGCTGGTCAGTTGATGGATGCTATAGCGGCACGTTGTGAAAACACTCTCGCGCAGAAGTAGTCCTTGGATTGTAGTGTTTGGTTGGTAGTCCTTGGTTTGTAGAGTTAGGTTTGTAGCGTTAGGTTTGTGGTGCTTCGATTAGTGTTTCGATTGGTGCTTTTAGCACTTCGAGAAAAGTGAGTTAACCAAAGTAGATTCATTGCATGAATGCAGCTAGCGAAAATTATCCGGTGGAGCGCCCTACGGTCGGTGCATTGGATCGTTTTGGCTTTACATTGTTTATTGCCGTGGCACTTCACGCTATTGCATTATTAGGTGTTGGTTTTGAAAGCGAAAAGCCGCCTAAGTTGGCGCAAACTCTAGAAGTTACTTTAGCCCAATTTAAGAGTGAAGAGGCGCCAGAAAAAGCCGACTTCATCGCCCAAGATAACCAGCAGGGTAGTGGTGAGTCTGAAGTTAAGAAAAAACCGACGACAACCAACAAAGCGGTATTTCACGCTAACGAAACCCGAGAAGTCGCTGCGCAGAAAATACCATCCCCTAAGGCCGCAGTTGACCCAAAGCCGACAATTCGCCCTGTGCCTCAAACCGCACCTAATCCTAAGCCTGCTGAGACGACGCTAAGTAAGCAGGTATCGAATCAACAAAAAGCAGTGGTGACTAACGCGCAGGAGTCACCGCAAAAAATACAACAGAAAAGCCAAGTCGCCGACGCTTCACCACCAAAGCCAACTCTTGGGCAAAGCTCATCGTTGTTAGCAAGAAGTCTCGAAATAGCCAGCCTTGAAGCCAAGATTGATACTCAGCGTCAGACGTTAGCTAATAAGCCGAGAGTGAGACGGCTGTATTCAGCATCGACGAGACAATCTTATGACGCCGCTTATTTGAATGGTTGGACAAGAAAGGTTGAGCGCATCGGCAACCTTAACTATCCCGAGGAAGCGCATCGTCGCAAACTGTATGGTCAATTAAGGTTGTTAGTGGTTATTGAGCCTGATGGAAAGCTAAATCGAGTGGAAGTTCTGAAGTCATCCGGGCATAGCGTGCTGGATGATGCCGCTAAGCGAATCGTTTACCTGTCAGCGCCCTTTGAAGCTTTCCCGCCTGAAATGCGCAAGCGCGCAGACCTTATCGAAATTATTCGAACGTGGCGTTTTGAGCAGACACGCTTTGGAGTCAATGGTTAGTTAATCAGCTCGTGTACTGTGTTGCTCGTGGCGGGTTAGCCTCGAGCGGCACCGGGTACAAAACCCGCTGATGTCCCTTTAGCAATAATCTTAGAAATGAACGCAAGTTTTTCCGGATCATTATCAACCACGTTGATGGTGATATTTATCAAGGCGCTATCCATCTTCGGCTCGCCAGCCTGAAGTTGATGTACGTAACCGTTGATGCGAGCTATCTGACCGGTCGCCTGTTGCAAATCGACTACGACAGACTCTAGAACTGGAGGTAAGCCATCACTGGTGCGAGATATCAGTACGAACTGCTTTAAGCTAATGGCCTTGATAATGCACTCGTTGGTGTGTTCACCAAAGCGTAGGTGGGCAGACCCTTTGCCTGATGGCATTTTCGCATCGCCTTTAGGCGGCGGAGGGGCTGAGTTGATCAATGGTGAGTTTGTTGCCGCTGCGCTTTGTGGTTTAGCCGCTGGTTTGGTAGAGGCACCACCAGTAAGGGCGCTGACGGAGTCTGCAGCAGGGCTTTGATTACCTACGGCTTGCAGGAATTTAGGGTTTTTCCCTAAAACCTTGCTGACCTTGCCGAGCAGTTTATCTTTAGAAAAAGGTTTGCCCATGTAGTCATTGACGCCAGCTTGTACGGCCTCAACCACATTTTCTTTATCGCCACGGCTTGTGACCATAACAAAAGGCGTTTTGTTTTGTTTTTCTTTGCGTAGCCAACCTAACAGCTCAATACCGGACATTTCCGGCATTTCCCAATCGCACAAAATAAGATCATAGCTACGGGAATCCAGTAGCTCTTTAGCTTTAAGTCCATTGATGGCTTCATCAACAGAGAATTTTGGAAAGCGGGCTTTTAATGTTTTTGTCACCATCTCACGAATAAAGGCGGCGTCATCAACAACGAGTATGCTCAGGTCGGACATGTTTTTATTGATACCTTTTTTTGCCCAAGGATAGCTAAGAGTGGCTAAACTGACTAGCGAATCCTTAATTGATGCAGAATAGTTTTGATCTAAGTAATGATTTAGGTTTTATTAATAGTAACCCAATCCTTAAAAAAGTGACTATGAGCGAAAATAATCCTAGCGTAGATCTGACCAATCACTTCCTTATCTCAATGCCTCATTTGAGCGATAGTCACTTCACTCAAACATTGACCTATATTTGTGATCATAACGACCAAGGGGCGATGGGTATAGTAATTAATCGACCATTGGAGATGTCTCTAAAGGAAATTTTGGATCATTTAGAAATTGATTGTAGTCGAATGGGCGAGCAGCGGCAGCTTGTTTTCGATGGAGGCCCTGTTGCGACAGAGCGAGGTTTTGTGATTCACAGCCCAATGGAGACAGTATGGGCGTCCACCCATCAGGTGACCGCTGATGTGAGTTTGTCGACTTCGCTGGATATCCTTGATGCGATAGGGGCAGGTGAAGGGCCAGAGAAATACATCGTCGCATTGGGTTATGCAGGATGGGGCGCGGGTCAGCTGGAAGAAGAGCTAGCCGCGAACCAATGGCTAAGTTGCCCTGCTGATTTGAATATTTTATTTACTGTCCAGTCAGAAGATCGCTTGCAGCAAGCGGCGAAATCTTTGGGCGTAGATCTTGATCTTTTATCTTCTCAGGTAGGTCATGCGTAGATGGGGGTGATTATTGGTTTTGATTTTGGCACCAAACGCATTGGTATTGCGGTGGGGCAAGCGGTAACCGAAACGGCTTCTGCTCTTGAACCTGTCCCTGCAACTGATGGTAAACCGAACTGGGATTTGCTCGATAAAATGATTGCTGAGTGGCAGCCGTCGGCGTTGGTGGTTGGGTTACCATTGAATATGGATGGTAGCCTGTGCGAAATGTCCTTCCGCGCTCGTAAATTTGCTAATCGTTTGCAAGAGCGCTATCAATTGACCGCCTATTTAACGGATGAGCGCTTAACCAGTCATGAAGCTAAAGGTGTTCATCTTCAGCGTGGCGGTGTCGCTGATTTCAAAGCGAACTCGGTTGACGGCTTAGCGGCCCAGCTGATTTTAGAAAGCTGGTTCCGTGAACCAATAAAGCGATTAAGCCAAGATAAACTCGTTTGAATTTCCATTTCTTTGCTTAGTTTTCAGTGAGTTTAACGGTATCATAGCAAACAAATACATTGCCCACTGGTAGGCAGAATGAGCGACAATTTCGACGTTGATCAGTTATTAGTACAACTTACCGACCAAATAGCGTCTTATCTTAAGGCCAAATCCATTGTTGATCCCGTCATGGTTGGGATTCATACCGGTGGCGTGTGGATAGCGTCTGCTTTGCACAAAAATCTTGCGATCAACGCGCCGCTCGGCACCTTGGATATCAGCTTTTATCGCGATGACTTTACTCAGGTTGGGTTAAATCCAAAGGTAAAACCGTCGACCATTCCTTTCTCTACTGAAAACGCGCATGTGATTTTGGTTGACGACGTTGTTATGTCAGGTCGAACGGTGCGAGCCGCGTTAAATGAGTTGTTTGATTATGGTCGGCCTGCAAGTGTTACTTTAGTTTCATTGATTGATCTTAATGCGCAGCAATTGCCCGTTAGACCAGATGTTACTGCGCTATCCTTAACTCTTGAACCTGGCCAACGAATTAAACTGACTGGACCTGAGCCATTAGCGCTAGAAGTACGACCAGCAGTGATTGATTAATTCAGAATTAACTTTTCTCGGAATAACATTATGACGGCGACGACAACAGCCAGCCAAGTTCAGCTTAACGCCGAAGGGCGGCTGCGCCATTTCTTGACGACAGAAGGGCTGAACCGGTCGTTATTGACTGAAATTCTTGATACTGCCGATTCCTTTGTGGATATGAGCGCCCAGTCGGTTAAAAAAGTCCCGTTGCTGCGCGGAAAAACCGTAGTTAATTTGTTTTTTGAAAACAGTACACGTACGCGCAGTACGTTTGAACTTGCCGCTAAACGGCTTTCTGCTGACGTCTTGAATCTTGATATCCAGCATTCGTCCACTTCTAAAGGTGAGACGCTTAAAGACACCTTGCAAAACCTTGAGGCTATGGCCAGCGATATGTTCGTGGTTCGTCATCCTGATAGCGGTGCGGCTCATTATATTGCGGAGCATGTGACCCCAAATGTAGCGATCATCAATGCAGGTGATGGTCGGCATGCGCACCCGACACAGGCCATGCTTGATATGTTGACGATTCGCCGACATAAAGGTGATTTCACACCACTCACGGTTGCTATTGTTGGCGATGTTTTACATTCTCGAGTGGCACGTTCTCAGATCCATGCGTTGAAAACCTTAGGTGTTGCGGAAGTTCGGGTCATAGCCCCAAAGACATTAGTACCCGCATTTATTGAAGGTTTCGGTGTGAAAGTATTTCATGACCTAAAAGCGGGTTTAGCTGATGTTGATGTGGTGATGATGCTGCGTTTACAGACTGAGCGTATGGATAGTGCTTTTTTGCCGAGTCAGTCTGAATTCTACCGTTTATATGGATTGAATAGAGAGCGTTTAGCTTTGGCCAAGCCTGATGCCATTGTGATGCACCCGGGGCCAATTAATCGTGGTGTTGAGATAGAGTCTGAAGTTGCTGATGGTTTGCAGTCGGTGATACTTAAACAAGTAGGTTATGGGATAGCCATCCGTATGGCTGTTATGTCGATGTCTGTCAGCGGTCAAGTGCAAGATCAAACTGAAATTAACGAATAGCGTAACTCGATGAAATTACATATCCAAGGCGGGCGCGTTGTCGATCCTAGCCAGCAATTAGACCAAGTAACAGACCTTTGGATTGAGCAAGGCAAAATTGTTGCTATGGGTGATTCGCCGGTGGGTTTTATTGCCGACCAAGTGATTGATGCTAACAGCCAAATAGTTTGCCCAGGTTTTGTCGATCTTCATGCTAATTTATGTGAGCCGGGCTTTACCCAAAAAGGCTCAATCGCGACTGAACTAGCTGCCGCCGCGGCTGGTGGTGTTACTGCACTATGTTGCCCGCCATCAACTTCACCGGTGATGGATACTCCGGCGGTTGTTAAATTGGTATTAGACCGTGCTGAGGCGACAGGTTTGGCTCGAGTGCTGCCGATGGGCGCCCTGACACAACAATTAGCGTCTGAGCACTTAGCGAATATAGCGGGTTTAACTGATGCGGGTTGTGTTGCTATCAGTAATGGCAGTGAATCTATCGAGAGTAACCAAACGCTACTGCGTTGCTTTGAATATGCAGCAACATTTGACGTGTTACTCTGCTTGCGGCCTTCTGATCCAGAGCTGAGTCGAAATGGCTGTGCTCATGAAGGTGAAGTTAGCTTCCGAATGGGCCTGGCAGGTATTCCAGAGTCAGCAGAAACTCTAGATACAGCGCGACTACTGTTATTGGCAGAGCAAACCGGCGTGCGGATTCATTTATCGCAACTATCAACGGCCCGTGCTGCACAAATGGTTGCCGAGGCTCAAGCCAGAGGTGTTCGAGTGACTGCCGATGTGGCGGTGCAGAATTTGCTGCTGACTGACGAGTCTATTGCGGGTTACAACAGCGCATACCATTTATTACCGCCTTTGCGCTCCGAAGATGATCGACTGGGTTTGATTGATGGATTACGAAGTGGTGCTATTAGCGCGGTGTGTTCTGCGCATCAGCCCCATGAAGCCGCGGCTAAAGAGGCGCCTTTTGCGTCTACTGAACCAGGAATGATTGGTTTGCAAACGTTGTTGCCATTGGGTCTTAAGCTGGTTGAGCGAGGTGAGCTTACCTTGAGCGAATGGCTGCAGTTGATTACGGCAGGTCCAGCAAATGTTATTGGTCAGCCGTTAGGTACTTTGGCGATTGGAAGCGAAGCTAATCTTTGTGTGTTTGATCCTGAAGCCACGTGGCAGTGGGATGAGAGTACTAACGCGACCAACGCGATGAACTCACCTTATTTTGGCGATACCCTAAAAGGCCGAGTGAGTCATACTCTTTATGCCGGTGCTGTGGTTTATCAGCGCTAAGAAATTACTAGAGTTAGGAGCCGCTCTCCCTGAAACGCCTAACTCTGACGCTATTTCACGTCTAGGTAGTCATCATCATCTTGTAAGAAGAACATATCACCATCATCTTGCTCTTTGATTTGGTCACCCAGCTCAGGGTTGGTTTCTGCTGAGAGTTTGATCATCAAACGTAAATCGTTAGCAGAATCAGCGTGTGAAAGTGCATCTTCGTAAGTGATTTTTCCGGCTTCGAACAATTTGTATAAGTGCTGATCGAAGGTTTGCATACCAATATTTGTCGATTTCTTCATCAGCTCTTTTAACTCATGCACATTACCTTTGCGGATAATATCTGAAGCTAATGGAGAGTTAAGGAGTACTTCGATAGCGGCTACGCGGCCTTTGCCGTCGGTAGTTGGCAGTAGTTGTTGTGCAACGATTGCGCGCAGGTTAAGTGATAAATCCATCCACATTTGCGCATGATGTTCAGGCTCGAAGAAACTCACGATTCTATCAAGTGCTTGGTTGGCGTTGTTGGCGTGCAATGTCGCTAAACAAAGGTGGCCGGTTTCAGCGAATTGAAGGCCGTAGCCCATAGTTTCTTTGCTGCGAATCTCACCCATCAGAATGACGTCCGGAGCTTGGCGTAGCGTGTTCTGCAAGGCTACCTCAAAGTTTTCTGTATCAATCCCTACTTCTCGCTGAGTGATGATGCAATTCTTATGATCGTGAATAAATTCAATCGGGTCTTCGATGCAGATGATGTGACCTTTACTGCTTTCGTTTCGGTAGTCGATCATTGACGCCAGCGAGGTTGATTTACCCGTGCTGGTCCCACCGACAAACAAAATTAGTCCGCGCTTTGCCATAGCCAAGTCTTTCAGCACTGGCGGTAAGCCCAGCTCGTCCATTGGGGGAACTTCATTTTTGATTCGGCGTAACACCATGCCCGGCGAGTTGCGTTGAAAAAATGCACTGACTCGGAAGCGACCAATTCCTGGCGCGCTAATGGCATAGTTGCATTCGTGGTGCGCTTCAAACTGACTTTGCTGATAGTCGTTCATGGTGCTGTAAGTCAGTGCGCGCGCTTGGCGTGGTGTTAGGGGATCGCGAGCTACCGCTTTTAGGGTGCCGTCAACTTTGATGCTCGGTTGTGCTCCAGCCGTGACAAAAAGGTCGGAAGCGTCTCTGTCCACCATCACTTTTAACAGCTGAGTAAAGTCCACGAAATCACCTTTAAATTATGCTATTTAGGCCGAGGCCATTTATTATGAGTCTCTAATGGAGGCTCTTTATCAGCAGGTCTGTATTAGAAGTTTTGTGGCATCTTGGCTTTTTCACGAGCCGCTTCTTTAGAGATTAGACCCTTACGTAACAAGTCAGATAAACATTGATCCATTGTCTGCATACCAAAACCGGCGCCAGTTTGAATGGATGAATACATTTGCGCAATCTTATCTTCGCGAATTAAGTTACGGATAGCCGGTGTACCAATCATGATTTCATGTGCTGCTATCCGTCCACCTGTTGGCCGTTTCAATAAGGTTTGAGAAATAATGCCTTCTAGCGACTCTGATAGCATTGAGCGAACCATGTCTTTTTCTTGAGCAGGGAATACGTCAATGATACGGTCGATGGTTTTTGCCGCGGAGGTTGTGTGTAATGTACCAAAGACTAAGTGCCCAGTTTCAGCCGCAGTGAGTGCCAAACGGATGGTTTCTAAGTCACGCATTTCACCGACTAAAATAATATCCGGGTCTTCTCGTAATGCGGAGCGAAGTGCTTCACTAAAGCCTAGGGTATCGCGATGAACTTCGCGCTGGCTGATAAGGCACTTTTTGCTCTCGTGCACAAATTCGATAGGGTCTTCGATAGTTAGAATGTGGTCGCTGCGTGAGTCGTTTACGTAATCCACCATGGCCGCTAAGGTGGTACTTTTACCCGAGCCAGTAGGGCCTGTTACTAGTACGAGGCCACGAGGTCTTTCGGCTAAATCTTGAAAAACTTTGCCCATACCAAGCTGTTCCATTGATAGAATGTCGGTTGGGATGGTACGAAAGACGGCGCCAGCACCGCGGTTTTGGTTGAACGCGTTAACACGAAAGCGAGCAAGACCGGGAACTTCAAAAGAAAAGTCAGTTTCGAAAAACTCTTCGTAGTCCTTGCGCTGTTTATCGTTCATGATGTCATAAATGAGCGAGTGGACTTGTTTGTGATCCAGCGCTGGAACTTTGATTTTTCGCATGTCACCGTCGACACGGATCATCGGAGGTACGCCTGCGGAAATGTGTAAATCAGACGCGTTCTGTTGCACGCTAAACGTTAAGAGTTCGGTAATATCCATGACATCCTCTGGACCCAGAAATGACAATCAAATAAAGTGACTCACCAGCATTATTACTGAAAAACCATGAGTATAATAGCAGAGAATCTAACTCGTACTTTGACACGGATCACGGAAGCCGAAAGTCGATTCCACCGGCCTTCAGGCTCGGTTACTTTAATGGCCGTGAGTAAAACCCGAAGCGTTGATGAAATTCGTGAAGCCTATGAAAATGGTGCTCGACACTTTGGTGAAAATTACCTACAAGATGCAGAGCCAAAAATTGCAGCGTTAAACGACATAGCTGCCTGTTGGCACTTTATTGGGCCGTTACAATCCAACAAAACACGAACTGTTGCTGAGCACTTTGACTGGCTGCATAGCTTGGATCGGTTGAAAATTGCACGACGATTAAATGATCAACGACCAACAGAACTGGCACCGCTCAATGTCTGTCTACAAGTTAATATTAGCAATGAAGCAAACAAGTCAGGAGTGGCGCCTGAAGCCTTGCCCGAATTAGCTAAGGCGGTGGCTGAATTGCCTCGATTAGCACTGAGAGGGCTCATGGCCATTCCTGCGGCGGATACCAGTGAAGCCGAACAGCGAGAAGCATTCGCCGCGCTCAGAGCCTGTTTTGAAGAATTGAAAAATACGCTGCCTGATCTTGATACTTTATCGATGGGCATGAGTGATGATATGGATGCGGCGATTGCAGAAGGTTCTACCATGGTTCGCATCGGTACCGCGATTTTTGGTCCGCGAGCCTATGCACGACCGATGACTGAATAATGGGAGCATACGTGACACAAACAACACAGGCTAAGCTGGGCTTTATCGGTGCAGGCAATATGGCTGCTGCCATTATTGGTGGGCTGGTCGCTAAAGGCTACCGGGCCGATAGCATTTGGGCCGCTGATCTTGATAACGATAAATTATCGGCCATGAAAGACCAGTGGGGTATTCAAACGAGCACGGACAGTGCAGACGTCTGCGCTCAGGTTAATGTGGTGATATTAGCCGTTAAACCACAGGTGTTAGGTGTGGTCTGCCAGCAATTGCATACTGTTATCGCAACACAAAAGCCGTTGGTAATTTCTATAGCAGCAGGTATTGAGGTCGCTTCGTTAACCCGCTGGTTAGGTGATGGGGTGCCGGTTGTCCGTTGTATGCCGAATACGCCGGCATTAGTGCAGCTCGGCGCTAGTGGTTTATATGCCAGTGATCAAGTATCGGCTCAGCAAAAAGCGGTTGCAGAGAGTATTTTATCGGCGGTAGGTATAGCCTTATGGGTTGATGAAGAAGCACAGATCGATACGGTGACGGCGGTTTCTGGTAGTGGCCCTGCTTATTACTTTATGGTGATGGAGGCGATGATTGAGGCGGCAATTGCTCAAGGATTATCTCCACAGGTTGCTAGCGCACTGACCTTACAGACAGCCTTAGGTGCTGCGACTATGGCTGCCAATAGTGAGTTTGACCCTGCCGAGTTACGTCGTCGGGTGACTTCGCCCAATGGTACGACAGAACGAGCGATCGCGGCTTTCACTGAGGGTGACCTAAAAGGCTTGTTTGCGACAGCGATGCAGGAGTGTGCTGAGCGCTCTAAAACACTGTCCAAAGAGTTGGGCGGTGACGAGTCCCTAGTGGAAATATAAAACGCATAACTCTATAGTAATCAGCGTGTAAAGTGGCTTGATTGCGAAGTAAATAGGTTTAAGTGGAGAGCATATCTAATGGGAGATTCCCTGTATTTGATCATTAAAACCCTCGGTGGTTTTTATGCCTATGTTGTATTGCTACGCTTTTTGCTGCAAATGGCACACGCAGACTTTTATAACCCGATCTCTCAAACGGTTGCCAAGCTGACTAGCGTGCCTTTGGCGCCGATTCGAGCAACATTGCCAAAAATTGCAGGGAAGGATTATTCCGCGTTATTGCTGGGTTTTATCATTTATTTACTAATGTACGCGGCGATTTTACTCATCTATGCACAGCTAAACCCTGTTCAGTTGGTGATTGTTGCATTGGCGAATACGCTATATGCCGTGCTTAATATTTACTTTTGGGCGACGCTGGCTTCTGTTGTTATTAGCTGGATTGCGCCTAACAGTTACCATCCCGCACCACAGTTGATCATGCAGCTGACCGAGCCTGTGTTCCAGTTGGTCCGTAAAGTTATCCCTCCTATTGGCGGCTTGGATTTGTCGCCGATCTTTATTTTTCTTGCGATTCAGCTTGTGCAATTACAGCTGTCGCGATTCGTATGGTAAGCATGACTATGTCTAAGCGCGCGATTAACCCCCTGTCATTGATGATGTTGGCAGCAGTAGCATTGGCTGCATTATTATCAGCTACTACGGCTATTGCTGAGCAACAGCAAACGTTCGACAATCATGAAATTCATTATAACGCGTTCAATAGCACATCGATTCCGCCTGAAGTCGCCCAAAGCTACGAGCTGACGCGCAGTCGACAAGCGGCCGTCATGAATATTGCTGTGTTAGATACCTCGAAAGAAGGTAAACCTGCGGTTAAGGCGATTGTGAAAGGTGAATTCAAAAACCTTATTGGTCAGGTGCAAACCCTAACCTTCAAGCTGGTTGAGGAAGGTGATGCGATTTACTACATTGCTAGCTTTCGCTTTACTGATCAGGACGTATTTAACTTTACTCTAGATGTCCAACCTGACCCGAACAAACCGGCTTATCAGATCACATTCTCGCAAAAATTTTATGCAGACTAACGTTTGACAATCGATTTTGAAGAGTGATGTGCGAATGAAGAAAGTTGTTCTAGCCAGTGGCAATAAAGGTAAGCTGCGAGAGTTTAATCAGTTATTAGCGAGCCTGGATTATCAGGTTCTTCCCCAGTCGGAGTTTACCAAGACCGAGGCCGATGAAACCGGCTTGTCTTTTGTCGAAAATGCGATTTTGAAAGCACGGCATGCAGCCAAGCTTAGTGGCCTTCCGGCATTAGCAGATGATTCGGGTTTAGAGGTCGATGCACTGAGTGGTGCACCTGGTATCTATTCTGCACGCTATGCCGGTGAAGGTGCCTCAGATGCAGATAATAATCAAAAATTATTAGAAGCGTTGGTTGCTGTTGAGCCAGCAAAACGCACGGCGCGCTTTCAATGCGTGCTGGTTTTTATGCGTCATGCCGAAGATCCAACACCATTGATCTGCCAAGGATCCTGGGAAGGCGTCATAGTTGATGCGCCTAAAGGTGATAATGGTTTTGGCTATGATCCTTTATTTTATATTCCTGACCTTGATTGCTGCTCCGCAGAACTATCACCAGAGCAAAAAGGTCAACTCAGTCATCGCGCCCAAGCGGTGGCTCAATTATTACCTGCACTGCAAAAACAGTCCGCAACCTAGGTTAACTCTTGTCAGATCATTCTATTGCTCCATCGGCTGTTAGTTCGTCGTTAGTGTTACCACCTTTAAGTCTTTATGTGCATGTGCCTTGGTGTGTCCGCAAATGCCCGTACTGTGATTTTAACTCCCATGCGGTGCGAGATGACTTGCCCGAAGCGGCCTATCTAAAAGCTTTATTTGACGACTTAGCGGTGGAGCGAGAGCACTTGCAAAGTCGATCGTTCGAAACTGTCTTTATCGGTGGCGGCACGCCAAGCCTAATGAGTGCCGACTTTTATCAGCAGTTTATTCAGCGATTAAATGAGTATGGCTTACTCGTTAGTGGTGCTGAAATTACTATGGAAGCCAACCCCGGCACGTTTGAGCAAGAGCGTTTTGCAGGTTATCGCTCGGCAGGGATCAATCGGCTTTCATTAGGCATTCAAAGTTTTAATGACCAGCGTTTGCATACCTTAGGTCGAATTCACAGTGGTGCAGATGCAAAAACAGCGGCTGCGATGGCGCTTGAGTTAGGCTTTGATCGAGTCAATTTAGATCTGATGCACGGACTGCCCGGACAGGGTGTAGAAGGTGCGATGCAGGACCTTGAGCAGGCCTTGGCATTAGATCCTGGTCATTTGTCTTGGTATCAGCTGACGATTGAGCCGAACACAGAGTTTCATAGCCGGCCACCACAGTTACCTTTCGATGATGATTTAGCAGAGATACAGGATCAAGGGCAGCGGTTATTGGCCTCTGCGGGTTATGCCCATTATGAGATTTCAGCCTTTGCTAAAGAAGGTCATCGAGCTAAGCATAATCTTAATTATTGGACCTTTGGCGACTATGCGGGTGTCGGCGCTGGTGCTCACGCTAAGTTAACCACTGCAAGTGGTTCGATTTTACGTCGATGGAAACAGCGTCAGCCCAAAAGTTATATGAATAATCCAGCACAGGCGAATAGTGAGCGCTTACTTGAAAAATCGTTGCCGTTGGAGTTTATGATGAACGTATTACGTTTGTCCGATGGTGTCTCTCAACACTTGTACGCGGAGCGTACCGGCCAGCCCTGGTCGAGCATTCAGCAGCGATGCGAGCTGGCACAAAAACGAGGCTTGCTGGATTTGTCGAACAGCAGCATCAAACCCACGCCTACAGGGCGTCGGTTCTTGAATGATTTGCTAGAAATGTTTTTAGACTAATTCAGCGTTTTATTAACTGGTGCTGATAATGTTGAATCGCTTGCGGTATTTCGCTGAGACATTGCACTTCAATGTTTGGCTTAGCCGCTGGTTGACGCTGGTTGTTCAGGTTAACCCACAAGCTGTGTAAGCCTGCATTGTTCGCACCTATCACGTCATGCTCAATACTATCGCCAATATGCAGTACTTCGTTAGGTGCTGCGTTAACGTGCGAGAGCATGGCTTGGAAAATGCGCTCATCCGGCTTACCAAACCCGACACCTTCGGCATTAAACGCAAAGTCAAAATAACGGTCGAGGCCCACGCGGGTAATATCTGCATTACCGTTACTAATCGCCCCAAGGGTAAAGTCTTTGTGTAGTCGCTCAATCATCGGTATTGCTTCGGCAAAGTAATCCACATCATTGCGCGCTTGCAGAAAAACGTCGAAAGCCTCTTCACACAGCTGATCCAGTTGTGCGTCCTTATAGCCGGCATGCATAAGTCCGATTTCTATCATGGTTTTCCGAATGGCGCTGACGCTGAATGCCAGCTCGGGGTGTTTCTCATGAGTCAATTTTTGCAGATCAGTAAAATACTCTAGCGGGAATTGTTTGGTGTAAAGGCTGGCGTGTTGGTGATACCACTCGTACAGGCGCTCGTTAGCCACATCAATGACTGGTTGAATTGACCAAAGCGTATCGTCAAGGTCAAAGGTGATGTATTTGATCATGGCTTGCGGCCTCGTTTGGCGCGGGGGTGACTGCTGTCGTATACCTCGGCGAGATGTTTGAAGTCGAGGTGAGTGTAGATTTGTGTCGTGGAAATATCTGCGTGGCCAAGGAGCTCTTGAACCGCTCTCAGGTCGCCACTGGCTTCAAGCATGTGGCTGGCAAAACTGTGGCGTAACTGGTGCGGGTGTAGTGCTGTTTGGCCGTGGGTAATACCCCACTTTTTGAGTCGTTGTTGTACGCTCCTTGGCGTCAATCGTGTGCCTTGCTTGCTTACAAAAAGCGCGTTTTCTTCGTAGCTGGCGAGTGTATCACGGTGGTTAAACCAGCGATCCAGCGCAGCTAAGGCTTTTCTACCAACCGGGAGCATGCGAGTTTTTTGTCCTTTACCGGTGACCCGTAGGCTACCGTCGCGAAAGTCGATATCGGTAAGGTTTAAACTCACGAGTTCGGCCAAACGTAACCCCGATGAATAGAAAAGCTCTAGCATGGCTAAATCGCGAGTTTCTAACGGGTCATCTGTGGGTTGTTCTAAGAGTTGTTGTAGTTGGTCTACATCGAGAGATTTAGGGAGCCTTTTCGGTGCTTTGGGCCCACTCACTCCGGTTGCGGGATTAGTATCACAACGACCTTCTTGGTTAAGAAATCGGTAGAAAGAACGAATGCTCGATAATTGTCTTTGGATGCTTTTGGCAGCAAGCCCGCGTTGGCGTTGTTGTCCCATGAAGCGCCGGACAGCTGCGCCGTCGAGAGTCAGCCAAGATAGCTTTCTGTCGTCACAGAACTGCTTTAGCTGGAATAGATCACGTTGATAGTTACTGAGTGTGTGTTCAGATAAACGGCGCGCATTACCTAAATAATCGGTAAAATCATCAATCCATTCAGCTAAGTCAGCCATGACCTAAGGTTCAAGTTCGGTAAAGCCAGCCAAGCGATAAACAACGCGGCTTAACACTTCGCCAATGTAGTTTAAGAACAATGTGCCCATTCCGCTGTGGAAGTAATTGGCTTGATAACTGCCAATGGCTAAGACACCAATGTTGTTGCCGCGAACTAAAGGGACTACGGCGGCGGACATGACTTGATCAGGCTTGCTAGGGAATAGGGCGGCACGTTGGTGATCTTTTAATGTGCCGCATATAGCCCAACTGCTTTCTGTGATCGTTTCGAGTTGTGCTTTGGCATCCGCAGGGGTCATCACGACAAGGTTATTAGCCTTGAGTGAAGTGTTATCAGAAAACACCACAAGCTGCACGACATCGCCATTAAAGTCTTGGCACAAGCCTTCTTCCAAAGAGACGATTAATTCCTCGAGGCTGTGAGCTTCTAATAAATTGATGACTAAACGGCGGCACTTATCGAACTGCAAATCGTTGTGTCTTGCCGTGTCGATGAGTTGTTCCATTTGCTCTTTTAGCTGGCGGTTGTCTTTGCGAAGTAAACTGGTTTGACGCTCGACGAGCGAGACTGTACCCGCTTGCTGGTGAGGAATAGTGATACCCGTCAACAGTGATTCATTGTCAGCGAAGAAGTTAGGGTTTTGCTGTAAAAAAGCTTTTACTTGATCGGCAGATAGAGTTGCTGCTGTTTCGGTGTTTGCGGTGTCTTTGTTGGGTAAATCACTCATTCGCTTTTGGAACTCATGTCGCTGTATGTGTTGGGTTTTTAATAACGATTTTCGTTACTAAATATAAGTTTGACCTTCAAAAACGGTCGTCGCTGGGCCTGTCATGATGACGGGGTTATCGCCACCTTTCCACTCGATGACTAACTTTCCGCCGGTGAGTGTCACTTCGACGCGGTCATCAAGCAAACCGCGTAAATGCCCTGAAACTACAGCGGCACAAGCGCCAGTTCCACAAGCGAGCGTTTCCCCTGAACCGCGCTCAAACACCCGAAGCTTAATATGGCTGCGGTCTACTATTTCCATAAAGCCTATGTTCGCTCTTTCTGGAAAGTCTGCGTGAGCCTCAAGCTCTGGGCCTAGTGTTTCAACCGGCGCGGTTGCGACGTTATCGACAATAAGTACGCCATGGGGATTGCCCATGGATACTGCGCCAATTTCGTAGGTTTCACCAGCTGAAGTAATAGAATAAACGCTCGCTTGTTCGTTAGCCTTAAAAGGAATGTCGGCTGGAATCAGTCTAGGTTTACCCATATCGACACGAACGTCTGTCTCACCGACTAAGTTGAGATAAATGGGGCCTTTTTGTGTTTGGACGGCAATGGTTTGCTTTCCGGTAAGTTTTTTATCAACGACGAAACGAGCAAAACAGCGGGCGCCATTGCCGCAGTGCTCTACTTCAGAGCCGTCAGCATTAAAAATGCGATATTTAAAATCCATATCAGGGTCGGTCGGTGCTTCAACCAGCAATAGCTGATCGAAACCGATACCGAAGTTACGGTCAGCCAAGCGCTTGACGATCGTTTCGTCAATGCGAACACGTTGTGTCATTAGATCGATAACGGCAAAGTCATTACCGAGACCGTGCATTTTGGTGAAACGTACTAACATTGTGTGCGGTTGCCTGTTTCTCTGGATGTATGGGTATTAGTGGTAGCGCTATTAACACTAACGTAATTAACAGTAACGTAATTAGCGGTAAGGCGATTAACTATAACCTAAGTTCGTGGCTCGACGTTGGTTTTGTCAGCTGCCTTCACCGCTTTTATCTCACGTTAAGGAAGCAATTTTTCACCTTTAATTTGGTGCTCGATAGTTTCACGCTCGCGAATCAGATGCATTTTATTATCATCGACCATGACTTCAGCGGCGCGATTACGTGAATTGTAGTTTGAACTCATCGTAAAGCCGTAAGCGCCGGCGGAACAAACTGCGAGTAGGTCACCCGCTTTCAGAGTTAGTTTGCGGTCTTTACCTAAAAAGTCGCCGGTTTCGCAGACCGGACCCACTAAATCCCATTGAGCGGCCTGGCTGTCATCATCGCTTAGCTGTACTGGGATGATTTCCATGTATGCACTGTAGAGTGCAGGGCGGATCAAATCGTTCATTGCGCCGTCGATAATGGCAAAGTTTTTATCGTCGGTGATTTTTAAAAACTCTACTTGGGTCAGCATAATACCTGCATTTGCAGCAATCGAACGGCCTGGCTCAAAGACGAGGGCCAGATTGCGGCCAGCAATCTTTTCACGTACGGCTTGAATGTAGTCATGAATGGAAGGTGGCACTTCATCGGTGTAGCAGACGCCAATGCCGCCGCCTAAATCCATATGCTTAAGTTGAATGTCCAACTCGGCATCCAGTTGATCGATCAGTTTCAGCAAACGCGCTAAGGCGTCCATAAACGGTTCAGTCGTGGTTAGCTGGGAGCCGATGTGACAATCAACACCAACAATCGCAAGATGATCAAGGCTTTTCGCCTTGCTGTACGCTTGTAGCGCTTGGTCGATCGCAATACCGAACTTGTTTTCTTTTAATCCTGTAGAGATGTAAGGATGCGTTTGTGCATCTACATCAGGATTAACACGCAACGAAATCGGCGCTTTCATGTTGAGCTCAGCAGCAACCTGGTTGATACGGTCTAGTTCGTCAATTGATTCTACGTTAAAGCAATGAATGCCAGCTTTGAGGGCGGCACGGATTTCATCGGCTTGCTTGGCGACACCGGAAAAAACAACTTTGGTTGGATCTCCGCCAGCACGAATAACACGCTCTAGCTCTCCAATAGAAACAATATCAAAGCCAGCGCCAAGGCGGGCAAGTACGTTCAAAACGGCAATGTTTGAGTTGGCTTTGACGGCGTAGCAAATCAGCCCGTCATGACCTTCTAAGGCTTGGGCGTATTCTAGGTAGCTACGTTCCAAAGCGTCTCGTGAATAGACGTAGGTTGGTGTGCCGTATTCTTTAGCGATAGCGGCTACCGATACTTCTTCGGCAAAGAGCTGGCTATCACGATACTCGAAACTGTCCATTAAAAATCCACTAAATCACTGGGTAAATGTTGAAAACTATTATTCGATGACTGTGCTAAGGCTGTTGCTCAGCCGGGGCTTTCTCGGGTAAAAAAAGAGGCCCTTTTTGGCCGCAGCCAGATAACGCCGAGACGGCTAGCAGCAATGCCATGGTAAGTGTCATTAAAGAAGGTTTCACCGAGTCTCTCCAGACGTTCTCAAAGCCGACAAGTATACCTGTTGGGTTACCTGTTGCCCATTCTGGAATATACTGTCGACCTTTATTGAGTGGCTGCACTTTGTTGTGTGCTTTGTCGTGTACTTTGTTGTGCACCGGATAGTGCTCTTTGTTGGCGGCTCAATAGGTATCATTGGCAAGTGGCTAACCGGCTGAGCCAAGTCATAATATGAGTGGAGAGCAGTAATGACAGAGTCTGAATTCAACGAACGAGTGGATGATATCTTTTTGTCCATAGAAGAGATGCTAGATGACGCTGTGTCAGATATGGATTATGTCACTGTTGGCGGCGTGCTGACGGTCACATGTGAGTCGGGACAAAAATTGATTTTCACTCGTCAAGGGCCAGTGCAGCAGTTATGGGTTGCGACTCCAGGTGGTGGCTTTCATTTTGATTATGAGAATGGCCAATGGCTTAGAGATACCGATAAGCTGGAGTTTGCTGAGTTTTTGCAGTCGGCTTTGAAAACCTATGCCGATGAAGATTTGGATTTCTCTTTCTAGAAGTTCACGTTGACGTCTATCAACACACATATTTAATTTTTATGGGAACCTCTGGCCTAGAGAAAGCTCTATGTCTGGGACTTTTTTGAGATTGGAGAAAAACTGAATGAATAAAATGATCACGTGGCTAGCTGCCGCTTTTATGCTGATTGCAGCTCAGCTTACTTTTGCTGAAGACTATCAAGCTGGCGTCCACTACAAAGTATTAAATCAACCCGTGAGAACGTCCGATGCGAGTAAAGTGGAAGTGGTCGAGATGTTTGGTTATTGGTGCAAATACTGTGCGGCTTTTGAATCCCATGTGCAGCCGTGGAAGAAAACCCTAGCCGACGACGTAGTCTTTAAACCGACTCCGGTGGTTTTCCGCAGTAACCAAGAAGAATTGGCTAAGGCTTATTACATCGCAGAAAGCTTGGGCGTGCTCGATAAGACTCATGGTGCCATGTTCAATATGGTTCACAAGCAAGGTCAAGCGCCGGGCTCTCGTGAGCAATTAGCGAAGTTTTTCATGAACTATGGCGTATCTGAAAAAGACTTTAACAAAGCCTACAGTTCTTTCACGTTGAACACCGCATTATCTACGGGTCGTAAAAAAGCGATGGCCTATCAGCTTAATGGTGTGCCGACTTTGGTCGTTAATGGTAAGTACATGATTACAACGTCTTCTGCGGGTGGACAAGCAGAGATGCTAAAAGTGGCTGATTACCTTGTTGCTAAAGAAAAACAGTCTCAAAAATAGATTGCCCAAGAAAAATAGTTGCTCAGAAAAAACTAGATCTACTTAATAGTTTTCATTGTGGCGAAATGGCGGTTGAGAGTCTGTTGTTCTAAGCTAAATTTACCTTGTCTAGCACAGGCAAGTTAAGTAGGAATAGAGAATATGGATGACGCCTCGCTACAAGAGCGTTTTGATATTATGGAAGACGAGCAACAAGTGGCCCAAGAAGCGGGTGAGGCGCTTGTTCGCTTGTTGCAACGTTTGATCACCATAGCTGAAGGTCAAGATAAAAACTTTGATCAGCAACTATCGGCGATTACCGATATGTTGCAGTCTTTTCCGCCGCCTCCTGCCTTTATTAATCGAGCTAACTCCATTGTTTCGAGCAGCGTTAAAGCGGTTCAAGGGCGCGATAATCTACACCAAGATAATTTCGATGCGTTTCAGAAGTTAGGTAGACAGCTATCTAGCTTAGAACCTGAATCTGATATTGCGTCACAACTTGATGATTTTCTGGATAGCTGTAAGAACCAGGTGGGTCATTTTTATGATTATCCTGAGCTTTTGGGCGTTATCGTCGATCTGCAAATGAAAACGCTGCGAAGCGTTGATGAGCGCGGCGCAAAAGGCGGGACACAAAGCAGCGGCGAGGGGGCGAGTGATGAGGCCGATGAGTCAGAAAACCAAGTTCTGGTGTGCCGTCATATTGGTAGTTTATTACTGAAATTATTAGAAAAAATCACGATTCCAGCCTCAATGCAGCCACGAGCGCGAAAGTTACTATCGGCGGTGGAGTCTGGGTTTACCTGGGATGAGTTAGAAAAGGTTTTAGCCGACAGTATTGACCTTGCGGTGAAGGCAACGGTTTCTGGACACCAAGACTTTGAAGTGTATTTGAAGTCATTAAATTCACAGTTAGGCGACATTCAGTCGTTTTTGACTGAAAGTCGCTCCTATCAAAAAGAAGCGAAAGCTAGTGCGGATAAACTCGATCAAACGCTTCGCGATGACGTTGCTCAGATGGAAATATCCCTCAACAGTTCTGAGGATCTTGAACAGTTAAAGTGTTCAGTGCGTGAGCAGCTGTCTGGCATCGTAAGTGCGGTGGATCAGTATCGCGAGGAGCAGACAGACCGTGAAGCTAAAGCAGAAGCGCGTTTAACCGCATTGAATGAACGTATCGATGAGATGGAGCGAAAATCTGCAGATGTGCAGAAAAAGCTCGAAGAGCAAAAGCTATTAGCAGCGCTTGATCCGCTGACGGGGTTGCCAAACCGTGGCGGCTACGATGAAAAAGTTAAACAGTTGCTTGGCAAAGAAGCGGCACGCTATGCGCCAATGACAATGGTTGTTTGTGATATCGATCACTTCAAGTCGGTCAATGATGACTATGGCCACCTTGCTGGAGACAACGTACTTCGCATAATCGCGAAAATTCTCCGTGGGGGCGTCAAAGATGCGGATTTTGTCGGACGTTACGGGGGTGAAGAGTTTGTCATGATGCTGCCGAATACTAAGGCTGCTGATGCAAAGAATGTCCTTGATAAACTTAGAAGAGTCATCCAGCAAAGCCCATTTAACTTCAAAGGGAACCCGTTGAGAGTGACTGCTTCATTTGGAATCGCTGAAGCCAATCCCAGCGAAGCTGCCGAAGATCTTTTTGCACGAGCAGATAAAGTGCTTTATCGAGCGAAAGAAGAAGGTCGTAATCGCTGTCTGATTGCAGATTAACAGGCATGGTGCCACCTCGGTGCTTAGGGCATAATGTGCTGTCAGCTACATTCCTGCATAAATGAATTAAAGAGAAGGCCATGAACACACCTGATCAGCCCTCAGATACTACACACTTCGGTTACCAGCAAATCCCGACCAATGAAAAAGAGAAGCA
>JBLXCH010000002.1:87040-91827 GCA_048265065.1 Motiliproteus sp.
ATGAACACACCTGATCAGCCCTCAGATACTACACACTTCGGTTACCAGCAAATCCCGACCAATGAAAAAGAGAAGCACGTAGCTGATGTGTTTCACTCTGTTGCTGCTAAATACGACATCATGAATGACTTGATGTCGTTTGGCGTCCACCGTGTGTGGAAAGCCATCACCATTGAGTACTCAGGTGTTCGTGCAGGTCAGAAAGTCTTGGACTTGGCAGGTGGCACCGGTGATTTAGCGTTGAAGTTTTCTCAGCTCGTTGGTGAGCAGGGGCAAGTCGTTTTAGCTGATATTAACGATTCAATGCTACGAGTCGGGCGGGATAAATTACTAGATAAGGGAGCCAGCGGTAATACTCGTTTTGTTCAAGCAAACGCAGAAGCACTTCCGTTTCCTGATAACACTTTCGACTGCATTACTATTGCTTTTGGCCTTCGTAACGTTACCCATAAGGAAAAAGCTTTGGCGTCTATGGCGCGCGTGTTGAAGCCCGGTGGTCGCCTTTTAGTGCTTGAGTTTTCTAAACCGGTTAGCCCTGTTATGAGCAAAATGTACGACCTGTACTCGTTTAATCTGCTACCTAAGATAGGGAAAATAGTCGTGGATGATGAGGATAGCTATCGTTACTTGGCTGAATCTATCCGTATGCACCCTGATCAAAAAACGCTGAAAGGGATGATGGAAGAAGCCGGTCTGGTGCAATGTAAATACCATAATATGACCGGTGGTGTAGTGGCGTTACACAAAGGTATTAAGCCTTAATTATCGTTACTACTAAGGTCCCAAGTCTGTGATACAGTTTTTACGTTTACTTCGAATTATCTGGGTGGTTGCAAAATACCGCCTAGAAAGCCTCTTTGACGATCTCACTCTGCCGCTATGGTTTCGTGTTTTTTTGATGCTATTGCCATGGCGTTATCTCCCTAAAAATGCGGCTCCTCGTGGAGAGCGTTTACGTTTAGCGCTCGAAGAGCTAGGCCCCATTTTTATTAAATTCGGACAGATGTTATCGACACGGCGAGATTTGCTTCCCGATGACATCGCTTTTGAATTGCAGAAGCTGCAAGACCAAGTGCCACCTTTTGCTGGTGAAGAGGCGGTTAGCATTATTGAGCAGTCTATGGGCAGCGCTATTGGCGAGATTTTTGATCAATTTGCCGTGACGCCGCTGGCTTCTGCCTCTGTGGCTCAAGTTCATGCGGCCCGACTTTACTCAGGTGAAGAAGTGGTCGTGAAAGTGATTCGTCCAGGCATCGCAAAAGTCATTAAGCAAGATGTTGCGCTGCTGTACTTGTTCGCACGAATTGTTGAAAAAGCATGGTCGGAAGGGCGTCGATTGCGTCCCGTAGAGGTGATTGCTGAGTACGAAAAAACGATATTAGACGAGCTTGATTTGCGTAAGGAAGCAGGCAACGCCTCGCAGTTAAAACGTAATTTCGACGGTGAAAAAATCCTTTATGTTCCAGAAGTCTATTGGGATTATACGCACTCAGGCATGATGGTAATGGAACGGATTTATGGTGTTCCTGTGTCTAACCTTGAGCAGCTTGAGGCGCAAGGAACCGACTTTAAATTACTGGCCGAGCGTGGCGTTGAAATCTTTTTTACCCAGGTTTTTCGCGATAGTTTTTTTCACGCTGACATGCATCCGGGTAATATTTATGTCTCTCATGAGCATCCTGATGATCCGCAATACATTGCGCTGGATTTTGGTATCGTAGGCTCGCTGACGCCGGAAGATCAAAATTATTTGGCACGTAATTTTCTTGCTTTTTTTAAGCGCGACTACAAACAGGTGGCACAATTACACATCGACTCAGGCTGGGTTCCAGCAGATACTAATGTGAATGACTTCGAGACGGCGATTCGCAGCGTTTGTGAGCCTATTTTTGAAAAACCGCTAAAAGAAATATCGTTCGGTCATGTGCTGTTAGGTTTGTTTCAAACTGCTCGGCGCTTTCATATGGAAGTTCAGCCGCAGCTCGTATTGTTACAAAAAACGTTGTTAAACATTGAAGGGTTGGGGCGTCAGCTTTATCCAGATCTGGATTTGTGGAAAACAGCAAAGCCCTTTCTGGAAGATTGGATGAAAGAGCGCATGGGCGTAAAAGGCATTTATCGAAACCTTAAGCAACAAGCACCAGAACTCATTGAACAGCTTCCTCGTCTTCCTAGTTTGCTGCATGATGCGTTAACACAACTGAAACGTTTAGATGAGATACAGTCTGCCCAATTAGCAAGCCAGCAAACGCCGAAATGGACTATTGCTTGGCCTCGGCTTATTGGCTGCGGTGGTATTGCGCTAGTTATATGGGCGCTGGGTATTGTTAAGCTGGACGCTACGCAGTGGTCTCCCAGCGCGCTGGCCTTAGTGGCGCTAATCAGTGCTCTTTTAATAAGCCTTCAACGACGAAATGATTGATACGTGATGAACGAAAATTGGCTGGATCAAGTAAAGTGGAATGATGATGGTTTAGTGCCTGCTATTGCGCAAGATGCTGAAACCGGTGTTGTCTTGATGGTAGCGTGGATGAACCGTGAGGCTTTATCGTTAACTGCCGAAGAAGGGCGTGCTATTTACTGGTCGCGCTCTCGACAAAAGCTTTGGCGCAAAGGTGAAGAGTCTGGGCACGTACAAAAGCTCCATGAATTACGCCTCGACTGTGATGATGACGTTATCCTGATGAAAGTTGAGCAAATCGGCGGGATTGCTTGCCACACAGGGCGGCAGCATTGTTTTTACAAGAAGTTCGAGAATGATCAATGGGTTGCGGCAGATTCTGTTATTAAAGACCCAAAAAATATTTATCGGTAACAGATCATGAATAACACAAATAGTGATGTTTTATTAGCGCTAGCAGAGGTGCTTGAACAGCGTCGTCATGCTGATCCTGAGTCTTCCTATGTGGCGAGTCTGCATGCAAAAGGGCTGAATAAAATCCTTGAAAAAGTGGGTGAAGAAGCCACGGAAACCATTATTGCAGCAAAAGATGCAATAAGTGCTGAATCTAACGCAGAATTGATCGGTGAAACTGCGGATTTATGGTTCCATAGCATGGTAATGTTATCTCATCTTGGCTTGGGCCCAAATGACGTGTTGGCTGAGCTAGAAAAACGTTTCGGTTTGTCGGGCATTGATGAAAAAGCATCACGCCAAAAATAACGATTGAATACAGATTAATAACGGAGAAATCAGATGGGCTTAGGTGGAATCAGTATTTGGCAGCTGTTGATTGTTCTAGCAATCATCATCTTAATCTTTGGTACCAAAAAATTCCGTAATATTGGTGGCGATTTAGGCAATGCAGTAAAAGGCTTTAAAAAAGCAATGCATGATGATGAAGATGGCACCACAGCAAATCGTGGGCCTGAAAAAATCACCAAAGAAGATGCCGATTTTAGTCATCACGATGAAGTGAAAGAAGAAAAAACCAACGAAAAGTCATAAGGCTTACCATTAATGTTTGATATTGGTTTCCTTGAGCTGCTGCTCATTGGCATAGTTGCTTTGATCGTTGTCGGCCCAGAGCGTCTTCCGAGCTTGGTGAAAACAACAGGGCTTTGGGTGAGTCGTATGCGCCGTATGATTAGTGGTGTGAAGCGAGAAATCACAGACGAGCTTCGGATTGAAGAGTTACGGCAACAAGCGAAAGCGCGAGAAGATGCTATCAAAAGTGAAGTCGACAGCATTCGCAAGCCCTTTTCTGACACGCTACGTGATGACGTCTTAGGTGCAAGTACTGCCCGTGCCGAGGCTGTTCAACCAGAGTCCGTAGGAAATCAAATTAAGCCCGATAATGCATCCGTGAAAAACGTAACTAATGACTGATAACAACGACACAGCAGCCGGTAGTAATGAATCGAGTAGCGGTATCGATAAAGCACAGCCTCTGATTGAGCATTTAGTTGAACTGCGGACGCGCTTGCTCCGTGTGCTGTTGGCAGTGCTGGTGGTTTTTTTATCGTTATTCTATTTTGCCAATGATCTCTATGCTGCGTTATCAAGCCCACTAACAGAGCTGTTGCCAGAAGGCAGCAGTATGATCGCAACGGATGTCACCGCACCTTTCTTTGCGCCTTTTAAATTGACGTTGGTAGTTTCGGTTTTTGCGGTGATTCCTTTTATTCTTCATCAGGCTTGGTCGTTTATTGCACCTGGTTTGTATCGACATGAAAAACGTTTAGCTATTCCGCTGCTGGTCTCAAGTATTTTTCTATTCTATCTGGGTATAGCGTTTGCTTACTTTGTTGTTTTTCCTTTGATGTTCGGCTTCTTTACATCCATTGGTCCAGAGCATGTTGCCGTGACGCCGGATATCAGTAGTTTTTTGAATTTAGTTCTCAAGTTGTTTTTTGCTTTTGGTGTTGCTTTTGAGATCCCCATTGCAACTGTTCTTATGCTGTTGTCAGGCATAACGACGCCTGAGAGTCTAAAGAAAAAACGAGCTTACGTAATATTAGGCTGCTTTGTTGTCGGTATGTTGATGACGCCGCCGGATATTATCTCCCAAGCATTGCTTGCCATTCCTATGTGGTTGTTGTTTGAGCTCGGTATCCTGATGGGTATTTTGCTGACTAAAAAAACTGCACAAACAGATGCTGAAGATAGCGAATAACTTTTTTGTCAAAAAAAGTGTATTAATTCGTTAATCACCATTGACTCCCGCTAATTCTTGCGTAGAATACGCCCCTCTGTTGAACGACACGCTTCACGAAGCGCAGTTAAACAGACCGCTCTTTAACAATTTGATCAAGTAATTCGTGTGGGTATTTGCTGCGAAGTAGTC
>JBLXCH010000003.1:0-46565 GCA_048265065.1 Motiliproteus sp.
TGTCGGTGGTTCGATTCCGCCTCCGGGCACCATTATTTTAAAGGCTTGCGACTAAATGCAGGCCTTTTTTATGTCCGGATTGTGTCAAAATCGTGCCTTCTACATGGCACGCCGCCTTTTTCAAATGATCACCCGCCATATGCGCATAACGTAAAACCACCTCGAACGACGACCAACCGCCTAGTTCCATCAATTCATTTTCAACAGCATCTGGCGATTGGGCAAGACCTTTTAAATACTCAAGCCGAGTATCGGCGCTTACGGTCAAACTCCCTGCGTAATTCAGGTACAGACTATCCACGCCTTGGTGCAATATTTGGACTTCTGTGTAATTAGAGGGTGCTGTGTTACTAGGGGACGCACCCGTTGCCGGTTCAATAATGCCACTTCCGCCAGAGCACATCACAGGCTCGCGCTGCGCGTGAGGCTGTGAAGATACTCTGTTGTCTGCGGCTACTTTAAAATCAGAATCAGATTGATCAACCATGTCTGTTCGCTCCTGCGATTGTTAAACATGGCTCTATTAATTGATCAGAAATGAGTAATGGGTGGGAACCTCAAATCGCGTTTTTAGGTTCCTACGAGTTTATTTCGTTTTTCAATCAGCTTACGAAATGCTCGCGTTGAGTAATCACTTTCATCGTTATACAACTCAAGGTCATCGATGAGCAGGCTTTGTAATTGCGCCGTTGTGTGATGCTCCAAGCCAACCCCTTCCGCAAGAACTTCTATCATATAACGAAGGTCGTTATATTTAGCTTTAGAAGGGACAGGTTTAGTTTTTGTTATCGCCTTGGCGAGGCGATTCATAAATGTTTCATCATCACACATTTGTGCTTTGGAAATGAATTTAGCAACGGTGAAATTCGAGACGACAGACCGATCAATAGTAACAGCACGGAATAAACAATCTAGGTCACCTTCCACTGCTTTACGAATAAGCTCTGACATTGGCTGGCTGTATTGTTTGATGGCATTTATTTGGCCTTGCAGAGCCATTAATACGGCAGTGATTTCTTGCTTATCTTCATTGGTATAGTGATCTACAGGCAAGGTGTCCCCTAGGTCAGAGGAGAGAGTATCAAGTATAGATTGTTGAGGATCAGGCTCGTTTAAAGACGCTTGGATTAAATCGATAAGATTAAACTTGAGAAGAAAGCCTGCAACGGTATACACATAAGGAAAGTTATACCATTCAGTCCATGGAACTACTAAATCATCAAGATTATCTGTGTTAGAAGCTAATTCTGCGAAATCTTTAGCCTCTTCATTCATTTCTTGAAGACTGCTGTAGACCTGCTGAGCTTGCCTACGAGTCAGTTTTCCGAATTCTTTTCCATACATTATCTTCAACTATTAAAAGCGTATAGATACCAAATATAGGAAATGACTGATAAAACAAACACCCATAATAACGACAATATATAAAATGGCTGCTTATAAATCCAGCGAAGAATATGTGGACGCTCATCCATAAGCTTGATTTGCCTAATAGTAAAATTTAAGCTCCATATGAAAACTATACAAATCAGATAAGCTAAAAAGATACCAAGTGCATCTCCAGTAAAAATCTCAAAAATATAGTCTGAATTAGTACCTGGCTCATCATCCGTCACTGCTTGCGAACTTTTATTTATATTCACCCATAACAACGCAGTTAGACTAGTATAAGCAAGCAGTATCCCTGTCCATTGGCGAGCGACCTGTCCTGCGGAGTCGATACGATTATGCTTGGTTTGTATTCTTTCATGTTGGGCTGAAAAGGAATCTTGCATTCCTCTAGTCCAGTCAAATTCACGCTCAAATAGAGGTTTATTCAATAGTCCGGATTCTAAGCAAGTTCTCAAGAGGGACTTCATATACCCAAGAATGCCCAATGCTTCACTGTCATCGTGCCGCCTGTGGTTTTCTTTTTGAGTTCGCTTTATTCTTGTTAATTCCCTTTTAAGTTGTCCGACAAGCTTAATTCCCGACTCATGCTTTTTAGTGTGTTCATAACTAACAATAGTAGTAAGAGCATCAGCCTCTTCTGTATGATGCTTATGTTTATGAATGGCATATTTCAAATAATAAAATGCTTGTCTAATAAGCACGTAAATATCATCGCTATCTAAGCTTTTTATTTCATCAAAGTAGGTGTTTTTATATTTTAAATAAACCAATCCCGCATGGTTGATATAGAATTCGACAAAATAGAATTCGTTTGCTGTATTGTCACTAACGTCAGCACTAGTTAATATTTTATTAAGCTTATCCCATTCGTTACTATAATCATTTTGTGTTTTCGACCATTGAGAACTTTTTTCTAATGGCGATAGATTGTTATATTTTTTTCTTATCTCAGCAAGTTCACCAAATGGGTTCATTAGTAATGAGTTTACTTCTGGGTGTTCTTTTTTATAACATCGAGGGTACAGGCAAACATGGCCTTTCAAATAACGGTCATCCAGATTTTGAGAAGACTTACTCTCTGCTGCAACGACGACCCTAAACTCTCCATCACCTGGAAGAACATCTTTCCAATCAACCCATGACTGAAGTGCTATTCGTCTAGCATGCCCTTGACTCTTACCTTGAGATGCAAAATTTATGGTTTCATGCTTCACATCTTTTTTATTACTTAAAAAACCACCACTAAGCCCAACGGCAGTTAGCCCAAAATCCAAGTGGCCAGAAACACAAGGAACCCAGCCCAAGTGAGAGGCTTCTTCGATAAATAGGAGGGGGTCAAACTCTTCTGAATTGCTAGCCATAAACGTTCCATATCAAGCTAGGTATATAACAAAAAGGGCCTTAAGGCCCTTTAAAAAACGATATAGTACGAATAATTTCTAGAATGGTGACTTAAATAAGCGAGTATACCAAGATAGTGAAGGCTGGGAGTCGTGTTGCACGCCTCGACCATTGCTTCTGCGTACCATCCCGTGGGATTGGCTAGCTCCACTAGGACTAATCAGTTGGTCTCTCAGTTCTCTTTCAGATTTATTCATGTTGTATTTAACAAGCAAAACACCTAAACCCATCAAAAATACAACTGCCAATACTAGAGCGAAACTAGCATGTAATAGCATACTTTCCATTCCTCTCTCCTACTTATTCATAAATCGGCCGAGGATTGTATTAAAAATAATACAACTTCGTCAAATTAATTTACTTAAATAGTTTTTATAAATGTAATACAACGACTACTGCTCTTCAATAGTTTGTCTAATTATTTGCGTCAAAACAGTTTTTTCACGTTAAATAAGACTTAAACAATTAATGAGATTGTGCCTGGTTTGTGACTAAAAGAAGTTAGATCAAATTAACTACAATCTAATTGCTGATGCGATGAAAGAAGGCAAGCGTCACAAGCGATTGAATTTATTCAACTATTAGTTCCCATCATGAAATTGAAAATCCTCGTGTCGGTGGTTCGATTCCGCCTCCGGGCACCATCTTTTCCCTACAAGCAAAGCCTCTGCTAATTACTTTTTACCAGCAACCGCCGCGATGTATTCGCGTTGTGCGGGGAAATGAAATGCCCGTGGCCGTAACGCTTGGATTGATGGGATAACTTGCTCAAGCTCTAAACCTTTCTCAAGCATAAGTCGCGCTGCTATAAGGCCCGTTCGCCCTGATCCACCTTTGCAGTGGATAGCAACCCCCGCACCAGCATCCAGCGAACTGTGTAAGTCTGCATGGCAGGCCTGCCACTGCTGCTCAAACTCACCATTTGGTACGTCTTCATCTTCTATGGGTAAATGCATCCACTTAAGACCGATTTTGGCGGCGTGGTCAGCGATATTTTCAACGTTGTGCTCGGCCATTTCATGGTCGGTCATCAAAGTAACCAACGCATTCGCTCCCGCCGCTTTCAATTGCTTTAATGAGGTCAGCACGTCAGCTTCTTTCGTACCAGGGCAAGGTGTAAGTAATAGTTCTCCATCTCCTAAAGATAATGGCCAGAATGGGTGCTGATGATCAGACATTTCTTACTTCCTCTGAAACAAACCAATGAGTTGTACGGTTGGCAAAAGCAACTAGCGACAACATGACAGGAACTTCGACTAAAACACCGACGACCGTTGCCAGCGCTGCACCGGAATGCAAACCGAACAATGAAATTGCAACCGCGACTGCTAATTCGAAAAAGTTAGAAGTGCCAATCATGCTAGCTGGTGCCGCGATGCGATGAGGTAAACGCAGATAGTAAGCGGCTAAGTAGGCAATAAAAAAGATTCCGTAAGACTGCACTATCAAAGGTACAGCAATAAAGGCAATGGCTTGAGGTTGGTCGATTATCGTTTCCGCTTGAAAGCCAAAAAGCAGCACAACCATGATCAACAAACCAAGTACCGACCACGGCTTAACTTGCCGTAAAAACACCTCAACACCTGCCTGGTTTTGTCGCCGTTCTAACAAGCGCCGTGTCCAAATCCCCATTAATAATGGAAAGACCACGTAGAGCAAGACCGATAGTAATAAGGTTTCCCAAGGAACCTGAATATCGCTTACACCCAATAAAAAGGCGGTTAGCGGCGCAAAAGCAAACACCATAATAATGTCGTTAACCGATACCTGAACCAAGGTGTAATTCGGGTCGCCCTTAGTAAGCTGACTCCAAACGAAAACCATGGCAGTACAAGGCGCTACACCAAGCAGGATCATCCCCGCGATATATTCGCCGGCACTTTGAGGATCAACCCAGTCTGCAAAGATCACACGGAAGAAAAGCCAACCCAATAACGCCATTGTGAATGGTTTGATGAGCCAGTTGATCACTAATGTTAGAATCAACCCTTTAGGCCGCTTACCGACGTCACGGACCGCACGAAAGTCAATTTGCACCATCATGGGAAAAATCATCACCCAGATGAAAACAGCAACCACCAAGTTCACATGAGCAAATTCCAGCGCGGCAATTACCACAAAGACATCAGGTAACCAATTGCCTAAACCAACACCCACTAGAATGCACAAGCCAACCCAGACGCTGAGATAACGTTCGAATATCCCCATGAAAAAACCACGAATCAAATGAATAAAATTGAATGTAAGCACTAAATAGTGACGACGATACTACCTACCTCGAACAATACATATGTTTTTCCATATATTCAATCAACAGGATAAGTTAACCCGACTTAACCCAAGAAAAAAACGCACAGATATTGAAAATGATAATCAACTCTCTTTAATTGCTTAATGTTATCAACGATAATTCCTCATCAAACCACACTCAACATAAGGCATTAGGTTGATTCTACGACACCTCATTCTGCTTACCTTAATCGCTGGCACGTTAGTACCCCATGCCTATGGCGAAATTACATCAAAGGAAACCCTCGGCTCAAAGCTCTTCTTTGATGTGAACCTCTCGCTAAATCGCACGCAATCATGCGCTAGCTGTCATTCACCGGCGAAAGCATTTACAGACCCCAACGAGAACAATATCAAGGGCGCTGTATCAATAGGTGATGATGGCCACTCCCTTGGGGATAGACATGCGCCAACCGCTTCGTACGCAAGCTTTAGTCCTGCGTTTCATCAACGCAATGATGGTGAATACGTCGGCGGCCACTTTTGGGATGGACGTGCCAGCACATTAGCTGATCAAGCTGCTGGGCCGCCATTAAACCCTATCGAGATGGGTATGAAAGACGAAGCTGCGATCGCTAAACGTATTAAAGACAACCCGGAGTACGCGACTGCAATTGAACGACTATTTGGCAAAAAAACCTTAAAGAACAACAAAACACTTTACCGCGCAATGGCGGAAAGTATTGCTGCTTTTGAGCAAACCGAGCTGTTTGCTCCATTTGACTCGAAATACGATCGCTACCTACGTGGAGAATACAGACCCACAGGACAAGAAGAGTTAGGAATGACACTGTTTTTCTCCCAACAGTTCACCAACTGCAATCAATGTCATCAGCTCAAAGCTCGGCCCACCGCCCCTCAAGAAACCTTCACTGATTACACCTATCACAACATTGGTGTTCCTGTTAATGACGCGGTCCGAAGCAGAAATGGACTAGGCATCGACCAGGACTTAGGCCTTTTCCACAACCCTCTGGTTGACGATCCTCTACAAAAAGGCAAGTTCAAAGTCCCAACGTTGCGCAATGTCGCCGTTACCGCACCCTATATGCATAACGGTGTTTTTACTGACCTACGCACAGTCGTGCTCTTTTACAACAAGTACAACAGTCGCAGTAGCAAGCGCCAAATCAACCCTGAAACCGGTGAAAAGTGGCGAGCGCCTGAGGTAGCGGAAAACCTGTCTTTAGAGGAGTTAGAGTTCGGTCCTGCTCTGGATAACAAGCGAGTCGCCGCACTAGTTGCCTTTATGGAAATGCTGACCGACCAACGTTACGAAGCGCTACTGAATAAAAAATAAGTGATGGAAAAGGATAAAATTTAAGCGTGTTATGATTGATAATGGTTCTCATAGAGATTAACATCTTGCATGTATATCCATTCTCAATCCGAATTCAATTTCTGGAGCTTTTCTCATGACTTGTTATAAGAAGGTCTTGGCTGGCGCTGTTTTCAGTTCTGTCATCCTCGGTTCTATCACTAGTGCACAAGCGTCCGAAGCGAACGTAATCAGCAATTATGCTGATATTGCACAGGCTAAATATGAAGATGCTCTGGTTACTGCCAAGCAGCTAGAAGAATCTATCGATAACTTTCTTCTACAACCCAACGCAAGCAACTTAGACAAAGCAAAAGCTGCATGGATTGCTGCACGTGTTCCTTATCAGCAGTCTGAAGTTTACCGCTTTGGCAACGCTGCGGTTGATGATTGGGAAGGCAAAGTCAACGCATGGCCACTCGACGAAGGCCTGATCGACTATGTTGATAGCTCTTATGGTTCAGAGTCAGACGAAAACGCATTCTACACTGCAAACATCATTGCGAATCCTAAGCTTTCCCTTGGCGGCCAAGATATCGACGCTAGTGTGATTTCTACCGGTTTATTAGCGGATACCTTGCATGAAGTGGATGAAGTGGAATCTAACGTGGCAACAGGCTATCACGTTATTGAATTCCTCCTTTGGGGCCAAGATCTTCACGGTACCGAAAAAGGTGCCGGTGAACGTCCAGCGTCAGACTACTCTTTAATTGATTGCACCAACGGGAACTGTGACCGTCGTCGCGATTATCTTGCATCAGCCACTGAGCTGCTTGTCGCTGACCTTACAGACATGGCTTCTGCATGGGCACCCAATGGTTCAGCTCGTGCTGAATTAACAGATAAAGGCTCTGACGGTGGTATCGCCACTATCCTTACCGGCATGGGCAGCTTGGCTTATGGCGAATTGGCGGGTGAGCGTATTAAGCTCGGTCTACTGCTTCACGATCCAGAAGAAGAGCATGATTGCTTCTCTGATAACACGCACTGGTCACACTACTACGATGCCAAAGGTATCAAAAATGTTTACTACGGTACTTACACTCGTGTAGACGGCAGCAAAGTGGTGGGCACCAGCTTGCAATCTCTCGTGAAGAGAACAGATCCAGCATTAGATAAAGAAATGCAATCAGCAATCGCGGCGACTGAAAAAGCAATGCAAGCGATGGTTGATGAAGCCAAGAAAGGCAACACAGTTGACGTATTAATCGGTGAAGGCAATGACGCAGGCAACCAAGTTATTCAAAATGTAGTTGACGGCCTTGTCGCAGAAACTAAAGTTATCGAGAAAATCATCGTTGCACTGGGCGTTGAAGGAATCGAGCTTGAAGGTTCTGATAGCTTAGATAACCCAGGCTCTGTTCTGTAAGTTATCCTTTCCACGCTAAAGCCCAGCTCTTGCTGGGCTTTTTTGGTTTCTAGATTCTATGCACCACATTCTCATCTTCCTTGTTTCTGTATTCGCCAGTCTTCACTGCGCCAGCGGTTATGCAGCGATTCCGCTGCCAACATCAGACTTCACGCAAGCAGAAAAAGGAGAAGCTCGACCAGGTGGCGCGACCAGCCACAAACATCGCAGCAACCGCCACAGTTTTTCCAATGTCTTTGCCAACGTTTCCCTTGATGAAGGGTTAGATTTCCAGATTGGCAAAGCTATTTTTGAGAAGTTATGGGTTTTCTCGCCCTCAAGTACCACAGCCAGCGACGGCCTCGGCCCGCTTTATAATGCGCGTTCTTGCGCTCGCTGCCACAAAGGGAACGGCCGCGGCAGTAGCCAAACCTTATTTGATAACACCCCCAATCAGGTCGCTCACTTATCTTTATTGTTTAGACTCAGCCGGCCAAGCGACCATTCTGCCGAGAGCAGCCGTCAACGCAAAACTCAAGGTTTTGTTGGCGACCCAATGTATGGCTCGCAACTACAGAGCTTTGCTTGGCCAAACGGTAACGCAGAAGGCCAGGTGCTCATTAGCTACGACAAAGTGCAGCAATCACTTAACGGCGAAAAGCCAATAACGCTGCGAAAACCCCGTTACCAACTCACCAACCTCGGCTATGGACCGTTACATCCAGAGACAACCTTAGGTGCACGCTTTACGCCCCCCCTCATTGGTCTTGGCTTATTAAACGCCATTAGCAACCAAGATCTAGATGCATTAAGCGACCCTAATGATGAAGATAACAACGGTATTTCCGGCAAAATAAATCGTGTTTGGGATCCCATCACTAAAACCACCCAATATGGTCGCTTTGGTTGGAAAGCCAGCGCAGCCTCGCTTACACAACAAAATTTATCCGCCCTAAATGATGATATAGGCATTAACTCTTGGCTGTTTACTGACCCTTATGGCAACTGCACTAAAGCGCAAACAAGCTGTCGTGAGCAAGCCCACGGCAACACCGATAATCAGGATGGCTTCGAGGCATCAAAAGATGTGACTCGCGTATTGAACTATTTCACCGAAAATCTTGCCGTACCTATACGCTACCGTGCAAACGACCCCGACGTGTTACAAGGCAAACAACAGTTTTATACCGCAGGCTGTACGCAGTGCCACCAGCCGTCGTTTGTCTTAGAAGAAAACGCCAACAGCAAACTGGCTACGCAGAAAATCTGGCCTTATACAGACTTACTGCTACACGATATGGGGCCAGAACTTGCGGACCAAGTAGGCGTTTTCGATGCTAGTGGTAGCGAGTGGAGAACACCGCCGCTTTGGGGTATTGGTTTAACCAAAACCATCAGCGGCACCACACTTTTTTTACACGATGGCCGTGCTAAAAGCTTGCTAGAGGCGATTCTTTGGCACGGAGGGGAAGCACAGGCAGCAAAAAATGCTGTCGTTGCAATGACCCCCACTGAACGACAACAACTTATTACTTTTTTGGAGTCCTTATAGTGAGCAGTTTGTTTGGATTAAAGCCCTATGTCAGAGCGACATTGTTACTTAGCAGCAGCTTTCTTTGTTTACCCGCGCTGGCACTAGAGCAAGCTCAGCCAAGCACAGAAGCCCTTCAAACCTTTAGTAGCGAAATGCTTGAGCATCACATAGTGCCACGCTATCAAGTGCTTGAACGCTCCGCTGAAAACTTAGCAAAAAGCACACAACAGCTCTGCGCTAGCACTGACGACGCCCACCTTGAAAAAGCCCGCCTTGCCTTTGGTCAAACAATGGAAGCATGGCAAGGCATTCAGCACATTCGAAGCGGCCCCATCGAAATGATGATGCGCAACTACAGTATGCAATTTTGGCCTGATAAAAAGAATCACGTCGGCAAGCATCTCAGTGAGCTAATTGCGGAGAAAAAACCTGAAAAGCTCCTCACTGATGACTTCTACTCAATCACTGTAGCCGTTCGCGGCCTACCAGCTATTGAGCGATTGCTGTATGACGACAACGCCACAGAAGCACTTCGTAATGACAGCTACCGTTGCCAAGTACTCGAACGAATTTCCGCTTACGTTTACGAAATGGGGCAAGCAGTCACCACAGAATGGCAAGAAGAAATGACAGAAGCGTTTGCTTCAGCTGGTGCTGATGAAGAAAGCCTCTACAGCTCTCAAGAAGAAGTGGCCGTGCTTATTTTGAAGCCAATCGTAGAAACCCTTGAAGTCGTTAAAGATTTGAAGATCAAACGAGCCATGGGCAGCGAGCTCGATATGGTGAAATACAAGCGGCTAGAATCATGGCGTAGTGGCCGCTCGCTCGACAACATCAAAGCGAACATCTCGGCGGTCAAAGCCATTTACACGGGAGAAAACGGGAGTCAATCATCATTACGGCAACTAGTCAGCACCGAGCACCAGAAAACCATTGATACGCTGTTTGCTGACGTTGAAAAACAACTAACCAGTTATCAAGAGCCAATGGAGTCATTGATCACCACCGCTGATGGTTACGCCGCTTTGACGCTGTTAGCTGATGATGTCGAACGCTTACTCAAAGCCGTAGAGGCAGCCATCGGGGACAGTGGCATATTCTTAGGTTTCAACAGCCGAGATGGGGACTAAGGGTATGATCAACCGGCGCCAGTTTAGCAAGGGAATTGCATTTAGCAGCTTAGCCGCGAGTCTACCATTGACCAGCGCGGCAGCGACTCATTCCTCAGCACATATTGCTAGCGCAGGAAAAGACCGAGCCGGAAAATACTGGCTCAGCATTATGGGCATTGAGCAGGGCGAAAACTTTCAGGTTGCGCTACCAGCGCGCGCTCATGACGTGGTCTTTCATCCCCAAGAGCCTTGGGTGATAGTCACCGCAAGGCGGCCTGGCTACTACCTTTTGCTAGTTAACTATATAACCGGAAAGGTGATCTCAGAAATTCATCCAGCAGATGGCTTTCACTTCTATGGGCATACGGTTTTCTCTGCCGATGGTAAGACTCTGTTCACGACAGAAAACGAGATCGCCACCGGGCAAGGCAAAATTATCGCCAGAAGCCTATCCGCACCATCTTCGATAACGGCTCAGTTTGACTCTTTTGGTATCGGTCCCCACCAATTAAAATTAATGCCCGACCAAGAAACCTTGGTGGTCGCCAATGGCGGCATCTTGACTGACCCGGCTCACGAGCGCAAAAAACTCAACATTGCGACCATGGAGCCTTCTTTAGCCTACATCAACAGCCAAACCGGCCAACTGATCGAGCAAGTTAAATTGCCGCCTGAGTACCATAAACTCAGCATTCGCCATCTCGATGTTAACGCCGACGGCTTAGTGGCGTTTGGCATGCAATATCAAGGCGAAGTCTTTGATGATGTCCCTTTGGTCGCGACTCACCATTACCAACAAGGCCAAACCATTCACCTGCATCATGCACCTGCCGTCGTTAACCGCAAAATGAAACAATACACCGGCAGTGTTTGTTTCGATCGCTCAGGGCGTTATGCGATGATTTCATGCCCGAGAGGCAATCTGGTAACGCTATGGGATATGGAAACACAGCAGTTCATCAAAGAAGTTCGATGTAAAGATGGCTGCGGTGTCGCTTCGACTCAAGCAGGCGAGTTTCTTATTTCATCAGGGTTTGGGAAAATCTATCGTCACGATATGATATCAGGGACAACCACACCTTTGGCCATGAGCCTATCAGGACCAATGGCGTGGGATAATCACATGACCGTCATCTAGCAAAAGCGCTAACTCTCTGTGTTTCCTTGTAAATGGATTTTAGCGCGAACTGGCTCAGGAATAACTAGCTGTAGGCGAATATCTTCACTATCAAGCATGGCAGCGTCGCCCTCAAACGTTGGGATTTTTTCGCCCAATCTAAAACGCTGCATGCTGGTATTAGATGTCCATGTTTGCGCAGGCTCAGCGTCACTTTTGGGCAAGTAAACACCGCCATGAGCAACCATCACTAGGCCATCTTTATCAATTCGCACCGCGTGAGTGGGGCCCGCATAAAAAATACCATCAACGCTTTCATAGGTTGCCTGATAGCGACCTTGTGACAGTGAAATGCGGTTTGTCGCCCCCAAATTTCCTGCAATAGAAAAGTGTTGTGGATTTTCAAAAATAAAATAACTGTTACTTGCTTTGAGCGGTTGAACATTTTGCTGTACCGCGCAACCAGTCAGTAACGTGAGTACACAAATAAAAGGCGTGAAGAAGTAGGAAGCGCTAACCATGTAATCATCCTTGATTTTATACTGGGCCTAGCCGTAAGCAGCATGCCGTATAGCATTGATCACTGGCCTATCTAGCGTAGGAACAATCCATTTTATCATTTCGCCAAAGCCAGCCCGCAGATAAAAACCCTAATCTGCGAAGGGAAAATATAACGCTAAAGGTAAACTATTTTCAAGCACTCTGCCGATTTCTACGATACCGGCAACTTTAACGTTGGTAACGCTTTGGGAAAGCGGCTTGGCGAGTAACGGCGTCCTTCAGGCTTGTTTGACTCTCTGTGGATGCGCTTTGCTCCCATTGGTCAAAGTATAGTAGAGAAGACAATTCCATCCGAGACTGCCACCCTGCTTTTTCAAGATCAGGTTTCGCGTTGAACTCAGACACTGGGCCCACACATAAGTAGGCTATAGGAACGATATGATCAGGGATTTGCAGCGTTGACTTCAGCGCTTGTTGATCAAAGATACTCACCCAGCCAACGCCTAAATTTTCTGCTCTGGCAGCTAGCCAGAAGTTCTGTACAGCGCAAACGGTACTGAATAAATCCATTTCTTTAATGTGAGTTCGACCCAGCACCACTGGGCCTAAACGGTCACGGTCACAGGTGATACAAACATTAAGCGAGGATTCTAAAATGCCTTCCAATTTGAGCTTTTTATATTGCGCTTGCCGATCGCCAGTAAATTGCTCAACCGCCTCTTCTTGGGCTTCCATAAACAAACGGTGCACTGCTGCCCGCGTTTCTTGATTCTCGATCAAGATAAAATTCCAAGGCTGCATAAAACCAACCGAAGGCGCGTGATGTGCCGCATGTAGCACTCGTGCTAAAGCATCAGGGTCTATAGCCTCACCCGTAAATTGGCCTCGTACATCACGACGATTGAACAAGACCTCATAAAACGACGGATCAAGTAATGACGAACCTAAAGATGACGAATCTAAGGTAGTGCTCATTCAGCATCCGCCTTTAACAACAGATAACTGGCACTGGGCCCCCGCTGGATGAGCACCAAGTTTAACTGTCGGTCTAGGTGGCTAACAAAGTCTTTTAGTGTGCCAGTCGGATAGTGATTTAATTGTAAAATAAGATCGTTTTTCATCAATCCTGCTTTTTCTGCCAAACTGTCTTTTTCCAAACTTTTTACGCGCAAGCCGTTGTTTCTTGGTTCCTCAACTAAAACGGCTCCTGAAAAACGTAATACTGGAACCTGACCTGCCTCAGTCGTTGGTTGAGTTTGGATTTTAGCAAATACACGCTGACTTTCGCCGTCTCGCATGTATTCAATCTCTAATTCTGGGTTCAATGTTAATAAGCCTAAACGCGTACGCAGGTTATCCACACTATCAACTATTCGCTGATTAATATGAGTAACCACATCCCCCACTTTTAGTCCCGCACTTTCAGCAGCAGAGCCCGCTTTAACTTCGTTAATAAGCACGCCGTCTATGTCTTTAGGGATATTGAAAGGTAGCTTGAGGTCATCGGACAGGTCCTGTACAGATATACCCAAATTGCCGCGACTCACTCGACCGTTTTGCGCCAGATGCATGCTAATAGCCTTGGCTACGTTACTAGGAATAGCAAAGCCTATACCAACACTATTGCCGCCCTTAGGCGCGACAATAGCGGTATTAATGCCCACCAACTCACCCCGTAAATTAATCAGTGCACCACCAGAGTTCCCGGGGTTAATCGTGGCATCAATCTGAATGAAGTTTTCATAACGCTCTAAACCTAACCCCGTTCGATCTAACGCACTGACAATGCCGCTGGAAACAGAATGCCCCAGACCAAATGGGTTACCAATTGCTAAAACAAAATCACCAACACGAAGCTGGTCAGAATCAGTCAATGGTAAGGCGGTTAAAAACGACGCATCAATCTTTAGGAGCGCTAGATCTACAGCGGGATCTGAGCCAATCAACTCCGCATCAAAGGTGCGATCATCAGCAAGATTAACCTTGATACGATGTGCCTTACCTATGACGTGATCGTTACTCAAAATCAGTCCTTGCTCGGCATCGACAATCACGCCAGAACCAACACCGACAGAACGCCCTTGTTCATTGAATACATTAATGCTCACCACAGAAGGGGACACCCTTTCAATCAAGGGCGCTAGGCTAGGAATCGGCGCGCCTTCGGCACTCACAATCGGCAACGTAACCGCATACAGCGGCGATAGGTGGCTTAGCATTGCCAAAAGCAGGCCTGTTAAGATTCTAGCCATTGATCTTTTTTCCTTCTTTAAGCCGTTGAATAACATTCAGTGTTAAATGCTAACAACTGCTTTTTTAGCTCAGGCATGCGGGTCATACCAAGAGAATAGCTCTTCAATTCGAGCAACATCACCACAATGATCCAAAGAATAACCCGGCAGTCTGGATATCGTACTTTGTAAACTTTCGCTTTTAATAGTATCCAATAAGCGCACAGCCGCGGCTTGCCGCAACGTTCGGTTATGGCAAACCAACAAATAACTTTCTGTGGTTACCGGAATAAAATCCAACCCAAACCGGCTAGCAGCCGCTTCGATGCCAAAACCCACATCGGCCATGTTTGAGGCGACATGTGCCGCGATCGCCGAGTGGGTATACTCTTCTTCTTCGTATCCTTGAATATGCGTTGGTTCAATTTGATTGCGCCTCAGCAGTTCATCAAATAAGCCTCGAGTACCCGCTTCTTTTTGACGATTAATAAAGCGCACGCCAACTTTCGTTAGATCCTCTAAGGTTTGAATGTTCAACGGATTACCTTTTCGGGTCATCAAGCCTTGCTGACGGGTAATAAAACGAATAATGCGATGTACTCGTGGCTTCAACAGTTGGCTATAAGAGCGAATCATTGCATCGCTCAAAACCTCGGTAGGCACATGGAACCCCGCCATATCACAGGTACCACGATTCAATGCGCCTAAGGCTTCTTCTGGCGTTCTAAACTGCAAATCAAGCTGAAACTCTTCCGCATACTCTGAAAGCAACTCAACAGCATAACCATGGCTTGCGTGGAGCCTAAGTAAGGGGCTCACACCTTCTAGGCTTCGTTGAATCTCCAAATTCAGCTCAGATGCTAGGCTCTTAAGCTGAGGCTGTAATCTGGCTACAACACGTTGTTCTGCCCAAACAAGCTTTTCCCCCAAAGGCGTAAGCTTTGCTCCTTTACCTTTTTCCAGCTGAACTAAATCACAGCCAAAAAAAGCCGCCCAGTGATTTAATAAGTTCCAACCATGGCGATAAGAAATCCCCATGGCTTTAGTCGCTGCAGTCAGCTTTCCTTCTTCATGAATACCGTTGAGTAGAACAAATAACTGTGAATCCAAGCGGTGACCCGACTCATCGCGGAATGACCAAGCAGGCTCTACATGGATACGTTTCATCTATTTCTCTCTATAAAATGTTCTTTAAATCCACAGCAGAGCTAGAATAATCAAGCAATTAGCTCAAAACGCATGGTATCTAATCGGGCAGGATGTTAGATTTTCATCATCCAGTGCTGGAATTCGGCAATAACACCCAGCAAAGGCACATACCAATAAGGCCACATGATAGCCTAACCTGTTTACGAGTTCAGTTTACAAGAATTGAGGATGTACCCATGAACCTTGAACTTATTTCCAGCAACCGTTGCTTTTATGGTCACCAGCAACGTTATCGTCATCCATCGCCTACCTTACACTGCGACATGCAATTCTCCATCTATTTACCTGATGGCGCTAGTAGCGAAAACCCGCTGCCTGTTGTTTACTGGCTATCAGGGTTAACCTGCAATGAAGAGAACTTTATTCAGAAGGCAGGAGCGCAACGTATTGCGTCCGAGTTAGGACTCATTATCGTGGCTCCAGATACGAGCCCCCGAGGTGACAAGGTTCCTGATGATGAAAACGCCGCTTACGACCTTGGACTTGGCGCCGGTTTTTACGTCAATGCAACCCAAGAACCTTGGGCTAAGCATTATCAGATGTACGACTACATCGTTAACGAGCTCCCTGCCTTAATTGAAAGCCAGTTTCCCGCTACCGAACAACGCAGTATCTGCGGACACTCCATGGGCGGCCACGGCGCCTTAGTCATTGCATTAAGAAATGCCACACGTTATGCCTCAGTTTCAGCATTTAGCCCTATCACCAATCCAAGCAACTGCCCTTGGGGCCAAAAAGCACTAGGGGCTTATCTTGGTGATGATGCCGAAGAATGGGCTAATTATGATGCAAGCCTATTAATGTCCACATCAGCAGCAACCATTCCAGCCTTAGTAGATCAAGGTAGCGATGATGAGTTTTTAGAGAACCAACTCAAACCGGAGGCGCTAGAAGCCGCAGCGGCAAAAAGTGGGTTTTCACTGGAGTTACGTCGACAAAAGGGCTACGACCATAGTTACTTTTTTATCGCCAGTTTTATTGAAGAGCATTTGCGCTTTCATGCCAAGTTTCTTGACCAATAACGCATTTATCCTATCGAGCTGGTGTAATCCACGATGATAAAACGCCCATACAACCGGCACCGCCTATCGCTAACGTTGATAATTATAGTGCTGGCTTGTATTGGGATTTTAGCGGCGAATATTTACGCCATAAACCAATACCATGAACACAATCGCCGCGAAGCTTCGATCGCTCTTGAACAAGTATTAGCAGAACAACTCCAGCGAGATGCGCTCATTATTGCTCAAGCGATGTCATCGCAATTGCGCGAGCCCGTGAGCAAGCACAATATTCGCGCTATCTACGATATTCTCAGGGAATCAAAACAAAACCCTGATATCGGTTACACCTATATTTATGATCTCGATGGCAATGTCATTCATGATGGCACCTCGACACTCTACCATTATGGTAAACCGATTAGCGCACTCTTGCCCTCAGGTTTACGCGCAGCGTTTACCCCATTAAGCCAACGAATTGGACGTAATATCCATGCGAGTGTGCCAATTGAAACCACAAAAGGAACCGTGGCCGGCTTACGTATTTCCCTCGCATTTAGTCATGCGGAAGCCAACCTTGAAAGCCTCGGCGCCTTACTGAAACAACAACAGCTAGAGCAAAAACAACAACTCATCAGGTCACTGGTATTGATTGAAGGTCTTGCTCTTTTTGTCATGTGTGGCTTTATTTTTTGGCTCTATCGTAAACAAAGCAAACCCTTACAAAAGCTTGCAGATGCCTGTTTACGAATCGATGGTCCGAAGCCTCCTAACTTCCAACTCGATAGAAAAGACGACTTAGGCGTCATTGCTTCGACATTAGAGACACTCAGTAAACGTCTACATAAAAGCCGCCATCAAATTGACCAACTCTCAGACCTAGACCCTCTCACCCAACTGTCTAACCGACGGATGTTTACTGAAGAACTTGAGCAATTAATCCAATGGGCAAAACATGAAAAGCGACAGTTTGGACTATTGTTTATCGATCTCGATGACTTCCGACAGATTAACGAAAGCGCAGGCCATGCCGTAGGGGACCAGCTATTACAGGAAGTCGCCGCCAGATTAACTCACTTAGTGCACTCCAACACAGGACTACAGAACTTCCCTCTGCCGGAAAAACTGTTACTTGCTCGTTTAGGCGGCGATGAGTTTGTCACCATTATCCCAAGCTTTGATAGTATCGAAGAAGTCAGTGAGCTGGCGGCCGACATCATTGCTGTGCTTGAACCAAATTTTGATATTGATGATCAATCCCACCCTGTTTCAGCCAGTATTGGTATCACCATATTTCCTGAAGATGGTTCAACTGCGATGGAGCTACTTAAACACAGCGACATCGCGTTATATGCTGCCAAAAATGCTGGCCGCAATCGCTTCCGTTACTTTGAAACCAAAATGAACCGCGCTGTGCTTGAGCACCAATTGGTTCGCCAAGGGGTTAGCGCGGCTTTAGAAGAACAACAATTTCATCTACGCTATCAGCCCATTTTTGACCTACAAAGCCAAGAGATTATTGGGGCAGAAGCGGTAATTCGCTGGCTTCACCCGACTCAAGGGGAGCTTTCCCCCGCGAGTTTTATTCCACAAATAGAAAGATCAGAGCAAATTATACCGGTTACACTCTGGGTGCTAGAGCACGCCTGCCGTGACTTGAGCCAATACTTTCTGCCATATAATCCAGACTTCAAACTATCAATTAATATCTCAGGCGCGGCATTTCTTAACTCTCAGATCAGCGCCAACATTCCTTTGCTCATCAACACCCACAGCATTCCTGGTCATGCGTTACATCTAGAATTAACAGAAACCAGCTTAATGGCCGACTTCGAAGCCTGCCGGCAAGTCATCCTGAACTGGAAAGAGCTTGGCGTGAATGTATGGATTGATGATTTCGGCACAGGGTACTCATCTTTGAGCTACCTCCATCAGCTGCCTATTGACGGTCTTAAGATCGATCAAAGCTTTGTAGCTGACATGGCTGAGCGAGACACCTGCCAAATTGTCGAAATTATCATTGCTCTCGCTAAAACGCTTAACTTAGATACGGTCTCCGAAGGCATAGAAACTGACGAAGACTTACAGCGGTTGAAACATCTGGGCAATCAATACGGTCAAGGCTATTTTCTTAGCAAGCCGCTAAGCGCGGATGATTTAACCCGCTGGTTAGCGGGCGTTTCAATTGCTGAAGGACAGGGCCCGTCTGCCTCTTAGGCGTTTTTAAATTCTCTTGTATGCCCTTGCATTGCAACAACAGAACTTGTTTAATAGCCGCCCTCAAATTGACCCACTGCAGATGTGGCGGAATTGGTAGACGCGCTAGCTTCAGGTGCTAGTGTCTGTATGGACGTGGGAGTTCGAGTCTCCCCATCTGCACCACGATAAGGTTTTTTGCGTCTCAACAACTTTTCTTGTTAATCAAAGTATCATTATTAATCAGAGCGTTATCATTAACCAAAGCGCATAGCCTCAAGCAAAGGTTAGCAAAGCATCCTTTGATCAAACCCAAATACAGCGACGAATCCCCCCATAGCTTTCTTTATTTGAACCGCATACAAGCGGATTCCACCACTTAGCAGAAGACAATGGTTTCCCCAGCACAAGCAAGTGTTATAACATTGCATAAAGCAGGAGTCCTTTATGTCGACAGAACCGAATGCCTTTCACCAGCATGATCACCAAGCATGCATCCACTCTGCACTTGCCGCTGCTGAACAGCTTTGCAAAGAACGCGGTGCGCGGCTTACTACGATTCGCGCGCGCGTTTTAGAGCTTGTTTGGCAAAGCCATCAGCCCCTTGGCGCTTACCAACTACTCGAGCAATTGGCCAGCGAAGGCTTCAACTCGGCTCCACCAACGGTTTATCGCGCTCTAGACTTCTTACAAGAGCAAGGGCTCGTGCATCGGATCGCCTCACTAAATGCCTTCATTGGATGTCATTGTCCTGGCGAGCGTCACCAAGGCTATTTTTTAATTTGCCGACAGTGCAGTGTCGCTCACGAGTTAGAGTCTGAGGAAATGACCGCTTTTCTTCATGAAGGTGCCGCGACCAAAGGCTTTAAAATTGAAGAAGAGATTGTTGAGCTTTCCGGCCTCTGTCCTCAATGCCAAGGCCACGAGAAAGAGACTAAGTAATGACGCCTTTAATCACGCTAGACAAGGTTAATTTACGACTACAAGGCCGAGATATCATTCAAAACGTCAGCCTTGATCTTGATGAAAACCAAATCACCACACTGATTGGCCCGAATGGCTCCGGTAAAACAACGCTAACACGGCTGGTGTTAGGCTTGGTTAAGCCAAATAGCGGCAAGATTATACGCCGCCCAGGTTTACGCATTGGTTACATGCCGCAAAAGCTGCAACTAGAAGCAACAATGCCACTCACCGTTGCACGTTTTATGCAGCTACCTAATAAACACGCTCGTCACACCTTAGAAAAAGCACTCGCTGAGGTGAAAGTCGAGCATCTACTCGATAGTCCCATCCAAAAGCTGTCTGGCGGCGAAACACAGCGGGTCATGTTAGCTCGCGCACTACTCCGTGAACCACAGCTATTAGTCTTAGACGAGCCCGCGCAAGGCGTTGATATTACAGGGCAGATTGAGCTGTATCAGCTAATCACCGAGATCAAGAAAAGACACCAATGCACCGTTCTCATGGTCTCTCATGATTTGCATTTAGTCATGGCTAGCACTGACCAAGTCATCTGTTTAAACCATCATGTTTGCTGTTCAGGTCACCCTGAAAGTGTCAGCACAGACCCTGCGTTTATTGCATTATTTGGTGAGCAAGGCGCGGATGCGCTAGCCCTTTACAGTCATCATCATAATCATCAACACGATGCTCACGGCACCGTTATAGTGGACCAGCCTTGCCAACATGAACATTCCTGATTTTTTACTCTACGCTCTATGCGGCGGCTTAGGTCTAGCTATAATCACTGGGCCGCTAGGTGCTTTTGTTGTTTGGCGACGAATGGCTTATTTCGGCGATACGCTGGCACACTCCGCGCTTCTCGGTATCTCCTTTGGCATCCTCTTTGAGATAAACCTCAACCTCGCTGTCATCATGTGCTGTGTACTACTGGCGTTGGTTTTGGTCAGTCTGCAACGACAGCAGTTTATCGCCATGGATACTTTATTAGGCATCATGGCCCACAGCTCACTTTCTCTAGGCCTCGTCTGCATCAGCTTTCTTCCAGATGTCAGAATTGACCTAATGAGCTATTTGTTTGGTGACTTGCTTGCCATCAATCTTGAAGATTTATTTTGGATCTACGCGGGCGGGGCTTTTGTCATTTGTTTACTTGCTTACTTTTGGTCATCGTTACTGGCAATCACCATCAATGAAGAGTTAGCTCAAATTGAAGGTGTTCCCGTTCAACTTATGCGTTTATTGCTGATGTTACTGATCGGTATCGTCATCGCTGTCGCAATGAAAATTGTAGGCATTTTATTGATCACCTCATTGATGATTATTCCCGCGGCAACAGCTCGTAAGTTCGCAACCACGCCAGAACAAATGGCTATCATAGGGAGCCTAATTGGAGGTCTATCCGTCATGCTTGGCCTGCTAAGCTCCTATCAATGGGATACCCCTGCAGGCCCGTCTGTGGTTGTTTCTGCAGCGCTATTATTTGTCTTAGCGCAAGCCATGCCACAAAAAGGCTAACCGTGGCTCACACAGCCCATCGCCAACCTTCAGCCATGTACCAAAAGGTATGGGTTTTAGCGTGGCCGATGATCTTGTCAAATATCACCGTGCCGTTACTTGGCTTGGTTGATACTGCCGTTGTTGGGCACCTAGCGAGCGCTCACTATTTAGCCGGGGTCGCCATTGCAGGAAGCATTTTTTCCGTGCTCTTTTGGGCTTTTGGCTTTCTGCGGATGTCAACAACCGGTCTTGTCGCTAAAGCTTACGGCGAACAGCATAGCCAGCAGTTGGCTCAGCTACTAGGCCAGAGCTTACTGATTGCTTTTACCCTTGGCTTTGCCTTGATCATCTTACAAACACCGCTGATCAGCAGTGGCCTATGGTTGCTTAGCCCTGAAGAAGCTGTTGCCCAGCAGGCAAAAATCTATGCAGAAATACGCATTTACAGCGCCCCTGCAACGCTAGCCAACTATGCCTTACTCGGTTGGTTTTTAGGCATGCAAAACAGCCGTGTGCCCTTATTGCTCTTGGTAAGCGCGAACCTTATCAATATCTCATTGGACCTACTATTAGTCACTGTTTTTGACTTTAAAGTAGCAGGAGTAGCTTGGGCGACGCTAATTGCGGATTATGGTAGCTTTTTGCTCGGTTGCTATTTGGCATTTCAACACCTTAAGAAACAACATTCGGCTATTAACATCGGTGAAATATTGGTCTTTTCACGCTATAAGTCGCTATTTTCTGCAAACCGTTATTTATTCATTCGTACTTTATTACTCCTTTTCGTATTTACTTTTTTCAGCCGTCAAGGCGCTCAAATGGGAACACAGATATTGGCAGCGAATGCCGTTTTATTAAACTTCCTGATGCTAACCTCTCATGGGCTAGATGGCTTTGCTCACGCCACAGAAGCGCTTAGCGGCCGTTATCATGGTGCTAAAGATAAATTAGCCCTCAACGCTTCATGTCGCGCCTCAGGTGTGCTTTCTCTAGTCACTGCCGTAGCTTTTAGCCTATTTTTCTGGCTGGGAGGCCCGCTAATCATTGACGAATTAACGGATATTGCCTCCGTAATCACCCTTGCGAATGAATACCTCCCATGGCTTGTACTAATGCCTCTCGTTGCAGTCTGGGGATATTTATTTGATGGGATTTTTATTGGCACTCAACAGTATAAGGCGATGCAATACTGCATGTTATGTTGTGTGCTTGGGGTTTACCTACCCTGCTGGTGGGCGCTACAAACATTCGAAAACCACGGGTTATGGCTAGCGCTAATTTTCTTTATGGGCAGCCGAGGCGCCCTACAGGGAGCACTGTATTGGCGCAATTATAAGACTTAAAACAACAACAAAAATGCACAACTGTCGAACAAAATTAGTAAAGCTCATAAATATCAGCCCCAGTTTCGAGCACTTTTAAAAACAAACCTTCTGCTCGGCTTTAGGACTAATGAAAACCACCTAAATAGCTGATTAAATAGGAAATACCGCTAAAGCTACATCCTAAAATTCACCTTTTTGAAGCACTACGAGAAATCAACACGCATCGTGTTTGTTTTCATCATCAAATATCTAACCCAATGATAAATAAGCAATAAAAAACAACATATAAGCAGATACGAATATTGGCAAAGTCTTTGCTTTGCAGAATAAAGTAAGAGCAGTGTTCCCCGTGGAACACCATTGAAAAAACGATAAGACTAATTAAGCCCTTAGCAGGTGTAACTCTTTCAGCATAAATACATCCGCGGTGTCGGATTCAAAACAGCAGGAAAACAAAGGAAACAAAGATGGCTTCTCTATACGAGCGTATTGGCGGGGATGCTGCAGTAGATGCAGCAGTGGATATTTTCTACCGTAAAGTGTTAGCGGATGATCGTATTAGCGAGTTCTTCGACACTGTCGATATGGATGCACAATTACAAAAACAGAAAGCTTTCCTAACCATGGCATTTGGCGGCCCAAACAGCTATTCCGGTAAAGACATGCGAGAAGCTCATAAACACATGAAACTTAACGACGTACATTTTGACGCCGTTATCGAGAATTTAGCCGCAACACTGACTGAACTGGGCGTGCCTGATGCTGAAATCGGTGAAATCGCCACCATTGGCATGAGCGTAAAAGACGACGTACTCAATCGCTAACCGCTACCAAGCAGCCGCACGATCAATTCGCGGCTGCTTACCTTTCTGTTTGGCTATTCTCTTGTAAATCGCTACTCTATGTTTTTTGACTCCCTTCTTTTTATGTATTTGTAGGACACCGCCATGAGCACAGTAACGTTTGAGAACGAGACTCTAGAAATTATCGAAGGAGAATCAGTACTCGAAACCTTATTAGATGCAGGCCATGACATCCCTTATTCCTGTCAAGCAGGGGCCTGTCATTGCTGCATGATGCATGCAGTCAAAGGAACGCCAAACCCAGAGTCACAGCGCGGTTTAAAAGCGACGCAGGTGGAACAAGGTTATTTTCTTGCGTGCCAGTGCCACCCGGAAGAAGACATCGAGGTTAGCTTAGAAACCAGTCGTAATACGAAAAGCGCCATTGTCGTGAAAAAAAACGTTGATGCAGGCAGCGTTTTAAAGCTCTCTTTGAAGTGTGACCTAGGCTATAAGCCAGGGCAATTCGTCAACCTAATACGTAAAGATGGTTTATCACGCAGCTATTCCATTGCCAGCGTACCTGCTTTGGAAGACACCTTAGAGTTTCATATCCGTATTTACCCTGATGGCCAATTCAGCCAATGGGCAATCAACGAGCTTAATATTGGTGATGAACTCGATGTAGAAGGTCCTCTGGGCGAGTGTTTTTACACCACATCAAACCCACAACAACCACTATTATTGATCGGCACAGGCACCGGTTTGGCGCCACTTTATGGCATCATTCGCGACGCAATTCAACAAGGCCACCAAGGCCCTATCACCCTGTACTTGGGCGCACGCACGCCAGAGTCACTTTATCTGCAAGATGAATTAAGAAAAATTGAAAGTGAGCACTCACTATTTACCTATAAACCAGTATTACTTGATGGCAATGTAGAAGGCTCAACGAATGGTGATCTTAATGACGTTGTTAAAACTGATCTTCCAGACCTAAATGGCTACGCGGTTTACCTCTGTGGCGCTGCAGAACGGATGACAAATTTACGTAAGCAAAGCTTTTTATCAGGCGCTTCTATGCGGGATATTTTTGTGGATTTGTTTACGCCTGCGGGATAACTAAACCAACTTAATCACCTCAACCCCATCGACTGTTTGTAGATTGGGGTCGTCCTTTTCTTGATTAACTCGTGTACTGAGTTCAGCCGGTTCTGGTGCGCCGTCCAGACGCATTTGGTCGGTGTAATCACAGCTAATACATTCACGGTGCTCATAAGTGTCGTCACGCCAAAGACGTAATCGGTCCATAGCCCCGCATTTTGGGCAAACAGCACCGGCTACAAAGCGTTTTGGCGTGGTCATTAGCGCTCCTTCTATGAGTACCGTTATTTAAGCAGCCTGAATGCCAGATTGCTTTAGCAACGCATCAACACTTGGCTCTCGTCCCATAAAATCCACAAACAAAACCATAGGCTCTGCAGATCCACCTTTGGACAGAATGCTGTCTAAGAACGACTGGCCTGTGGCTGGATTAAGAATGCCTTCTTCTTCAAAGCGTGAGAAAGCGTCCGCAGATAGCACTTCGGCCCACTTATAACTGTAATAGCCTGCCGCATAGCCTCCGGCAAAGATATGCGAAAAGCTATGCTGGAAACGGTTAAAGTCTGGCACGTTAATTACAGCTACCTGCGAGCGGATGTCGTTAATCACAGCTTGTACATCATCAATGGTGCCGGTTTTCCAGTCACGATGGAGGATAAAGTCGAACAAAGAGAATTCTAGTTGACGCACCATCTGCATACCGGATTGGAAGTTTTTGGCAGCCAGCATTTTATCCAGCAACGCCTGAGGTAAGGGCTCGCCAGTTTCATAATGGCCCGACATCAACGCCAACGATTCGGGGTGCCAGCACCAGTTCTCGGTAAATTGACTTGGCAATTCCACCGCATCCCACGCAACACCATTAATGCCTGATACGCCAGACCAACGTATTTGTGTTAATAAATGATGCAATCCGTGGCCAAATTCGTGGAAAAGCGTGGTAACTTCGTTATGTGTCAATAACGCGGGTTTATCACCTACTGGTGGATTAAAGTTACAAACCAAGAATGCGCTCGGCAACTGCACTTCACCTGAGTCCAATTGACGACGAACGCGACAATCCGCCATCCACGCACCCCCACGCTTGTTTTCACGAGCATACAAGTCCAAATAAACATGGCCAATCAACGCATTATCTTTATACAACTGATAATAGCGTGCATCGTCGTGCCATAGCGCCATGGTTTCAGCGCTGGCCTTAATCTCAACGCCATAGACGGTTTTGACGATGTCGAACAAACCTTGCAATACTTTATCCACAGGGAAGTATGGACGCACCATTTCTTGCGATAAGCTGTAGCGGTCTTCGCGCAGCTTTTCCGAATAAAAACCAACGTCCCATGACTCCAGTACGTCTAAGCCATCAGATTCTTTCGCGAACGCACTAAGCTCTGCGATATCTTGCTCGGCCACAGGTTTCGTTTTAATCGCTAAATCTTCTAAGAATTGCACGACTTGGTCGGTATTTTCTGCCATTTTCGTGGCTAACGAGAGTTCAGCGTAGTTAGAAAATCCGAGCAATGTTGCCAATTGATAGCGAAGATCAAGAATCTCAACCATTAATGGGCTGTTATCCCATTTTCCAGCACTTGGCCCTTGATCAGAAGCGCGTGTCGCAAAAGCCGTGTACACCTCTTGGCGTAACTCACGGTCTTCGGCGTAACTCATCACGGCAAAGTAAGAGGGGAAATCGAGTGTAATCAAGTAACCGTCGAGGTCTTTCTGCTCGGCCATTTGCTTGGCGAGTGCTAGGGAGTTTTCTGGTAGTCCTGCTAATGCCTTTGCATCGTCAAAATGCTTGCTCCAGGCGTTAGTTGCATCCAACACGTTTTCTGAGAATTGACTGGTAAGCTCTGACAGGCGTTTTTGAATGCGACCATATTCTTTCTTGGCGTCATCATCTAAATCAATACCCGACAGTTTGAAGTCACGTAGCGCATTGGTCACGATTTTTTGCTGTGATGTGTCTAGATTGTTGAACTCATCACTTTCTGCTAATTGTTTATACGCATTAAAAAGGTCTATATTTTGACCCATCTCCGTCGAATACTCACTAAGTAGCGGCAAACACGCATTGTAGGCATCGCGAAGCTCATCAGAATTCATAACCGAGTTTAAGTGGCTAATCGGCGACCATGCTTGGCTAAGCGCATCATCAATATTCTCTAGTTGCTGAATCACTGACCAATCCGCCGCAGGATCCGCTAACAAACGGGCAATTTGCTCACGACTTTGTGCGACTAATTGCTCAACTGCTGGCTGCACATCAGCGGCTTTGATCTCTTGGAAAGGCGGAAAATAATGGTTTTCTAACAATGGATTCGACATATAGTTACCAACTGATTACCCACAATTATCAAGAACAAGAAACTGCGGGTGTGATTCGTTAAAATAGCGCGTTATGACTTAGGTTTAGAGTGAGTCGAGTATCGAGCTAACATGCTCCGTATCATTTATCTCTGTCTTTTCGACCTGAGCCGAGACTAAGTGTTCAACCGATTTAACAGCAGTTTACCGTGGGTACCCAGCAATGAACATCCGTAAGTACAAAGACAAAATGCCAACATTACATGAGGGTGTTTTCGTTGACCCAAGCGCCGTTGTTATTGGCGATGTCACTATTGGCAAAGACAGCTCCGTTTGGCCGTTATCCTCTATTCGCGGCGATATGACCAGCATTACTATCGGCGAACGCACTACTATTCAAGACGGTTCTAACCTTCATAGTACCCATGCCAGCGATTTCAACCCCGGCGGTTTTCCATTAAGCATTGGGGATGATGTTTCAGTAGGCCACCAAGCCATGCTGCATGGCTGTACTATTGGCAGTCGAGTGTTAGTCGGCATGCAAGCCATTGTGATGGATGGTGCAGTGGTTGAAGATAATGTCATTATTGCCGCAGGGTCACTCGTTCCACCGGGAAAAACGTTAGAAAGCGGGCACTTATACGTTGGCCGTCCTGCCAAACAATCACGGAAGCTGACGGAAAAAGAGCTAGCGTTTTTCACCTATGTCGCCGCCAACTACGTGAAGGTAAAGAATGATTACCTTGAAGATAGCTAATCTCAACTGCGTAAACAGCCGTTACTCAACCTTTTTGTAGCGACGCTCAGGCCGACCGACACTGCCGTAGCTCACCTGGGCTTCCAGCTCACGAGTGCTGACTAGATACTCTAAGTAGCGGCGCGCAGTAGTTCGGCTAGCACCAATTTCAGCCCCCATAGCGTCGGCATTTAGTGCCTCTGTCATTTGTGCACAAACTGCACGAACTTTTTCTAAGGTTAGTTCGTCAACACCTTTAGGCAGTCGCGTATGACTGAGCGGCACGGGTTCCTCTGTGCGCGCTTCCCTCGGCAGCAAACCATCCACATCTGTCTGCTCTAGCAATTCAAGGGTTCTTAGCTTCTCTAGATGTTGAGAATAGTGCGTCAACGACTCCTGCAGCCGGTTAAATACCAACGGCTTAAGTATGTAATCAAAGACGCCTCCCCGCAATGCTTCTTTCAGTGTCGATACTTCTTTTGCGGCTGTGATTAATATCACATCTGTTTTGCAATTATTTCCACGGAGCTCTCTTAGTAAATCAAGACCTGTACCATTGGGGAAATGAATATCTAACAATAATAAATCTGGCTTAAGCACATCGACAATATCGTTGGCTTCATCGAGATCATGAGCAATGCCCACACACTCAAATCCGTCAATACGACTCAAGAAGCGCTGCTGAATTTCAGCAATTTGCGGATCATCTTCAGCGATTAAAACACGAATAGGTGAGTTCATTTTTCAGTTCTTATTATAGGGTAAACACTTAGCGGCGCCCTTTGGGAATATAAACCGTAAACCGGCTTCCTTGTGGCTGCAACGCTTCTACTGTGATGGTTCCATCCAAGTTATCAAGAATTGAGCGTACCAAATACAGACCTAAACCGTGCCCTTCGTTGTCTTTACTGGATACGCCTTTTTCAAAAATACGTTCTTGCTCAGCGCTCTCGACTCCTTTGCCCTGATCTTCAAACTCAAAAATAAGGTCATCACCTAAATCCGTCATTGATAACCGAACTTCGCCCGATTTATAAGTGCTTTCAGTCACTGAACGATAGGCCAAAGTGGCCTCTAATGCATTATCGATCAAATTCCCCACAATGCTAACGAGCTGCTCTCTAGGTAATGAAGGTGGAATATCAACCATCTGACTTTCAGGGTCTATAACCAACTCCATGCCCATTTCCCGGGCTCGGTTGTATTTCCCCAGCAAACATCCCGCTAAAACGGGGTCAGGCACGGCATCGAGAAGCAACTTGATTAAATTTTGATGACCTTGCGTTTCTTGACCGATAATTGCCAAGGCTTGCTCACTAGCACCAATTTGTATCAAACCGGCAATGGTGTGTAGTTTATTTGAATATTCATGAGATTGGCTTCTCAACGTGTCTGCGTATTGCTGTATCCGCGTGAGCCGTTTACTGACTTGAGCCAGCTCATCCTTTCGACGAAAACTAGACACCACACCCGTCACTTTATCGCCATCCATGATAGGAACGCGGTTTACAATCAGGTTTAAATTGTTGATCCACACTTCATGGTCAATTTGCGCTTTACCACTGGCTAATACCTCTTGCATCGCACTGTCAGGCAGGATGCTTTGAATCGGCTCCCCGATCAGGTAAGCGTTATCAGGCAGTTCTAACGTTTTGATCGCCGCACGGTTAATAGTGGTTATTTTGCTTTCTGTATTAATGGCCACAATGCCTTCACGAACGGACTCTAAGGTGGCGTTACGCTCTTCAAATAAACGCGCTATTTGCTCAGGTTCTAAGCCAAAAATTGCTCGCTTAAAATGATTGGCAAACCATACGGCAATCAACACGCTAGAAAGAAAGGTTAGCAAGATAACGACCAGCAACGTCAACCGATATCGATCAATCAACTCGGTCACATCATCCAATAGGTAACCAACAGAGACGATGCCAATCACAGTCTCGCCCACACTATCAAAAATAGGGGCACGTGCTCGCATTGTTAAGCCTAAGCTACCCTGCGCTTTGGTCAGTACCGAACGGCCATGAATCAACGTCGGAGTGGCGTCGTCATCATCGTCATCCTCCATGGAAAGGCCAATCATTGCCGCGTTTGGGTGCGCAAGTCGCTTGGCGTAACGATCTCCAATCACCACATAACGAGCTTCAATAGTGTCTGCTAAAGCCAGTGCAATCGGTTGTAATGTATCGCTATCTACCTCTTCAACCGCCGTTACTATTTGCGGCATTAACGCGACACTTTGCGCTACATGCAACGCTCGCTGACCTATTTGCTCTTCAAGCGACTGGCTTAAATGATGAACGGCAAAAAGACCAATTAAACCAGTTTGCAATAAACCTACAACGCCAAGAATTAGCACCATCCGTGTTTTCAGTTTAAAAGCTGGTAACAAAGACACTGTTTCCGTTTCCTCAGCAGGCACTAAAGCCTATCTTTTTATTCGTTAACTTTTTTATTCGTTAGCTTTTATTGGAAAAGTTTTTTCGTAAACGTTACTGACTGAAGGACCGGTTAGTTTCAATCATTCAACCGCATACGAATGTTACCCATTTGAAGCAACAAAGCCTTGTGAACTTTATGAACAATATAGTTTATATGTTCAAAACGCTCATTAAGTGCACAACATATTATCTTCTATGAATCCTCATTACCCTGAGGGGATAAATCAAAGAACGGCTATCAATGAATAGGCGTCACCATGAGGATAATAAAATGATAAAAACGCCCACGCTTTTTAAACGGCATCGTCTACTGACGGTTGCCCTGTCATCGCTGCTTAGCTTAAGCGTCACTACCAGCAGTGCTCAGGCTGCCGTTGATGAAATTCATTTTCTCATTCCTGGCGGCGCAGGCGGTGGTTGGGATGGCACAGCACGTGGCACTGGTGAAGCGCTCACCAAATCAGGTCTTGTGAATACAGCATCTTATGAAAACATGTCCGGCGGTGGTGGGGGCAAAGCGATTGCTCACCTGATCGAAGTGGCTGACCAATCTCAGAACACATTAATGGTTAACTCAACACCGATCGTTATTCGTTCATTATCGAAAGTATTCCCTCAATCTTTCCGTGATTTAACCCCTGTTGCAGGAACGATTGGTGACTTTGGCGCATTCATTGTGCCGGCTAATTCCAAGTACACTAGCTTTAAGCAAATCGCCAATGATTACCTCACTAACCCTCGTTCTGTCACCGTTGCTGGCGGATCAGCTCGCGGCAGCATGGACCACCTAGTCGCGGCAATGGCATTCAAAGCAGCCGGTGGCGACCCCCGTCGAGTTAAATACTTGGCTTATGATGCAGGCGGCAAAGCAATGGCTGGTCTACTGTCCGGAGAAGCTCACGTACTCTCTACAGGCTTTAGTGAAGCCTTAGCGCTACAAGATGCCGGTGAAGTTCGCATTCTCGCAATGACAGGCGATGAACGAAATAGCTCTGCACCTGACGTACCAACCTTGAAAGAACTCGGCTATGACGCAACGTTCGTCAATTGGCGCGGATTTTTCGGCGCCCCTGGCTTAAGCGATGCTCAAGTGGCTGAATTTGTTGATGTACTAGAAAAGATGTATGACACCCCAGAATGGGAAGTGGTGCGTGCACGCTACGGTTGGACTGAGATTTTCAATGCAGACCAAGATTTTGTCGCATTCTTAGAAAACCAAGAAAAGGTCATGGGTGACTTAATGCGCGAGCTAGGCTTTTTAAAATAGAAGCCTTTCGCTCTGGGTTTTGGTTTTAATCCAAACCCAGAGCATTTTCGCACCGAGTACCTGTCATTAACTCCCATTGACTCTGCCGCTAGTGATGACCTTCCTAGCCTGAGTTGTCCACGACATCGACATTCGAGGGGGCCGATTATGACCCTAACAAAAGACCATATTGGTGGACTATTCTTCCTCTGCCTATCCGTTCTCTACGGCTACTATGTCGGGGATATCCCTTTGCTACCCGGAGAAGAGTACGAACCATTTCACGCACAAACCGTACCTCATGCACTCGCCTACATGTGTGGAGGACTCGCTCTATTACTCATTCTCACGGCTAGCCGAGAACACGAAGATAAACTGTCTTTGCAAGGCTATGACTTCCTTCTTGTCGGCAAACTTCTCGCACTCGTCGTTCTTTTTGCCTTATCACTAGAGTGGTTTGGTTTTTTAATTTCTACCGTAATCTTTTTGTTAGCGGGTTATCGATTGCTAGGAGAAAGGCGCCCTAGAGTCCTGTTTTTAGCATCGGTGCCTTTTGCTGTAGGACTCTGGTTTATCCTCACCCAGCTGTTAGACATTTACCTAGCACCTGGCCTCTTAATCAATTCAGTTTTCGGAGGCTAAACCATGTGGGACGGTATCTTAACGGGCTTATTCACAGCCATTATGCCTTTCAACCTATTAATGGTTGTTGTTGGCTGCTTTTGCGGTACGTTCATCGGTATGTTGCCGGGCTTAGGACCGATCTCCGCCGTAGCATTAATGATTCCAATTACTTACGGACTCGATCCTTCATCAGGCATTATCCTGATGGCGGGCGTTTATTATGGCGCAATTTTTGGGGGTTCTACATCCTCAATACTGGTCAACGCGCCAGGCTGTGCGAGCACAGTAGTCACCTCATTTGATGGTTACCCTTTAGCAAAACAAAACCAAGCAGGCAAAGCGCTAGCTTTAGCCGCTTACTCTTCTTTCACTGGCGGAACTATCGGAGCCGTTATTCTATTGTTTGCCGCACCGGCGCTTGCGTCTGTATCTCTTAGTTTTCAATCCAGCGATTACTTTGCGCTCATGTTGTTAGGTCTAACTGCCGTTGCCGCATTCTCCGGTAAAGGACAGGTGGTTAAAGGATTGATCATGACGGTTTTTGGATTAATGATCGCCACCGTCGGTACCGATGTCACCTCTGGTACCACACGATTCACCTTCGGCAGTATCGACCTAATTGATGGGGTCAGCTTTTTACTCTTGGCCATGGCAACTTTTGCGCTAACCGAAGTCGTCATGTCGGTACTGCGGCGAGAGCATCGACAAGAGTCAGCCCGCATTGATATGCGATCTTTAGGCAGTATGAAGCTGAGCATCGACGAAGTGAAACAGGTGGCACCCACTATCGGCCGCTCATCCATCTTTGGCTTCTTGGTCGGTGTTTTACCGGGCGCAGGAGCGACAATCGCTTCATTCCTTGCTTATGGGGTTGAACGAAACCTTGCTTCGGCAAAAGAAAAACTTAAATTCGGCAAAGGCTCATTAAATGGGTTAGCCGCGCCGGAGTCCGCCAATAATGCGGCGTCTACCGGCTCCTTTGTTCCACTACTCACATTAGGTATTCCTGGTTCTGGCACAACGGCAATCATGCTAGGCGCACTCATAGCCTACGGGATTCAGCCTGGGCCGCGCTTGTTTGTGGATAACCCAGAGGTATTTTGGTCGGTTATTATTTCGATGTATATCGGTAATCTAGTGCTCTTGATTCTTAATCTACCACTGATTCCTTATATTTCTAGGCTGCTAGCAATCCCACGCCCTGTACTCATCCCGCTGATCCTGTTCTTTTCGATTACGGGGGTTTATTTGGTGAGCTTCAATACATTTGATATCCACATGATGGTACTGATCACGGTAATTGCCATCTTTTTAAAATTATTAGATTTCCCAATGGCGCCGATGCTTTTGGGCTTTATCCTTGGCGGTATTATGGAAAAAAACCTCAGCCGTGCACTGACCATTACCGACGGCAGTTTTTCTTTCTTATGGGATCGGCCATTGACTCTCAGTATTTTGGTCATCGCGATTACTGTTTTATTACTACCGCTAATAAGCCATCTGCTGCAATGGAAGCCTTTTAAAAAGCAATCCTTAGCTGGACAGGGCAATAAGCCCAATCAACCCTAAGCCATTAATCACTAATTATTAGAACGACCAACTATTTACCATACCTAACCATTTAACCTGACTACGAGGTCCTCGAAAAAAGTGAACGTCTGCAACGCCTTATTGAAAAAAATAAAGACACTAAGAAAAAGTGCGGAGATAAAAACAGATGATGAAGAGAGCTACTGCTATGTGCTGTCTTCTAACTAACAGCAGCCTCTGTACTAATGTGTGGTGAGGAATCACTGCGTCATAGCTATAAAGCGGTGTTATCAAAAGTAGGGCGCTAGCCGCCCACTTTTGATAATTCTTGCAAACGTTTAACCACGTGAGCATTTAAAGATCGCTGGGTGAACTTTCCGTCAGCTTTTCGTTTACCCGCTTTCTTACCGGTTAGTATCGCCAAGGTGTCGTCCACACTGGCAACGGTATAAATAGAGAACATATTGCATTCAACCGCTTCGACAACTTCCTTTTTAAGCATCAAGTTACGTGAATTAGCTTCTGGGATGATCACGCCTTGGTCGCCAGTCAGCCCTTTAGCTTCACAAATGTCGAAAAAACCTTCGATTTTCTCATTTACGCCACCAATCGCTTGCACTTCACCGTATTGATTTATCGAGCCGGTCAGCGCAAAGCTTTGCTTAATTGGCGTGTGCGTTAATGCCGAAATCAGCGCACAAATTTCTGCTAATGAGGCGCTATCACCATCGACGTAACCGTAAGATTGCTCCATTGCGATACTAGCGGAAATGGCTAAACGAAAGTCTTGTGCATATTGATGGCCCAAATAACCGCTAAGGATTAACACCCCTTTTGAGTGAATAGGTTGACCAAGTGTGACTTCACGCTCGATGTCCACAATCCCCCGAGTGCCGGGGTGAACTGTGGCGGTAATTCTTGCAGGGGAGCCAAAACTGACATCACCTAATTGCATCACCGTTAGACCGTTACATTGACCGACCTTTTCACCTTCAGTGTTAATCAGCACAATGCCATCGATAATATCGTCCTGCATGCGATTACTAACACGGTTTGTTCGCTGCTGTTTAGCCTCTAATGCCTGCTCCACGTGGAAGTCTTGAATAACACTTTCACCGGTTAAATGGCGCTTAAAATCTGCTTCACAGATTAAGTCGACTACTTCGCCAATTTGTGCGGATAAAAAGTCTTGATTCTCGGCCATTCGCGAACCATGCTCAATTAATCGAGCGACTGCTTGGCGTGTTAAATGGGCGCAATTTTCTTTCACCGCAAGTGTTTTCATCAACCGCGCATAACCACGAATCGACGCATCGGTACGCGGTACATCTTCGTCGAAATCAACCACAACACGAAACAAACGGGTAAAGTCTGCATCCATTTGCTGCAATAAGTAATAAATGTCACGACCGCCGATAATGACCACTTTTAAATTTAGCGGAATCGGTTCTGGGTTCAAGGTGATGGTGCTGACTCCTGCCATTTCAGCAAACGGATTTTCAATACGTAGTTCTTCTAATTTGAGCGAGCGCTTTAGTGCCGACCACACCATCGGCTGCTCAAAGAGTTTTTCTGCTTCGATCACCAAATAGCCACCATTCGCTTGATGCAAAGCACCGCCGCGAATCAGTTGATAGTTAGTCATCATGGCGCCCATTTCGTTAGTGTATTCCACGCGACCAAACAGGTTTTCATAGCTAGGGTGCGACTCAAAAACAACCGGAGAGCCTTTGGTTTTCTGGTGGCTCACCACCAAGTTCACCCCAAAGTGACGCTCCAATACGTTGGCCCGGCCAACATCGGCTTTCAGCTCATTCAATTTATCTTCGGAGGCAAGTTCTACTGCTGTTTTTACTAGCTGGTTTTCAAGCTCAGCAAGGTAGCTGACAAATTTTGAATGGCTCGCGTACTTATCTTTAACCGGCTGCAATAAAGGCTGGATCGCTTGTCTGGCGGTATCGTTTTCAAGCCGTTTGAGCTTCTCATTCATTTCCCGGCGCCACTGCGGCAAGCTAGTTAATGATTCATTGAGAAACTCTTCAAGATCGCTAATATTTTGATTAATTTGGTTCCGCGTTTCTTCATCAAGCTGGGAAAAAGCACCTTCATCAAGAATCTGCCCATCAGCAACCGGCGTAAAGCCAACGCTGCCAGCATCACGATAAAGCGCAATGCTGCGCTGCCTTGCTTCGCTTTCGACCTCTTCTAACGCTTTGTCATATTGCCGATTAAACTCACGATCAATTTTGCTGCGTAGACGCTGGTAAGAGGGGTTTTCGAAAGCGGATGGCAACTCAGAAACCACGGCTTCAAACATGTACTTAAGATCACTTTTAAGAGCTTCTCCTTTGCCCGCATTAAACTCAAGGGCAATGGGGTAGCGGTTGTCTGTGAGGTTATTGAGGTAGCACCAATCGGAGGGTTTGCGGCTCTGCTTTGCTTGCGCGGTGAGCGTGTCCATGACAAAAGAAAATCGCCCGCTTTGCGGATGCCCCATTACAAACATGTTGTAGTCAGGGCGGCGCATTCCTATGCCAAACTTTATGGCTTCTTTAGCGCGCTCTTGGCCATAAATACCAGAATAGCTTTCTAGGGTTTCAGTCGTTTTAAAAGGAAGTAAGTCCGGATTACATTCGTGAAATAGCTGCTCGGCGGTCAATCGAATCGGACTATCCATCGCATCCCCTTAGTTGTTAATCGCATCAGAAAATAGGGCGATTAATAACACGTTATTTGATCAATTTTAGTCGGTTTTTGCAGAATTAAGCTGTTCTCTCATTAAAGCTATCACAGGTTGTGTTGCTGGGCGAACCCCCCGCCATAAGAAAAACGATTCTGCAGCTTGCTCCACTAACATACCAAGGCCATCAATCACTTTTGCTGCGCCTTCCGCTTTAGCCCAGACCATAAAAGGCGTTGGTTCTGAGCCATACATCATGTCGTAGCAACTCGCATTTTCCGCCAAAATCCCAGCAGGCAAGGGAGGCAGCTCACCTTGTAGACTTGCTGAAGTACCATTAATTACCACATCATATACGCCTTCTACTTCTACAAAACTAGAAGCGCTAATCGGCCCCAACGCAGCAAAATCGCGAGCTAATTCCTCAGCCTTACTAACCGTGCGATTTGCAATGACTACGGCTGCTGGGTGTTGCTCAAGAATCGGCTGAATCACGCCACGAACAGCCCCGCCGGCGCCCAGTATAAGAATACGCTTCGCCTCAAGTTTTACCTGCTGGTTCTTTATCAGGTCGGTGACTAAACCAACACCGTCTGTGGTATCGCCAAGCACTTGTCCATCGGCTTGCTTAATTAGAGTATTCACAGCGCCAGCACGTTTCGCGCGATCGGTTAATTGATCTGCGAACTGCCACGCGGCTTGCTTGTGAGGCACAGTGACATTAAGACCTCGCCCTCCAGATTGCAGAAATAAACTGACATCATTAGCGAAGTCACCAGCTTCAATACGCTGAGCCTCATAATGCAGGGACTCGCCAGTAACGGCAGCAAACTGACTATGAATTTGCGGCGACTTACTGTGCTTGATTGGATCGCCAACCACTAAATACGCATCTGCCATTTTTATCGACTCACCATTACACATCCATTAAACATCCACGTCTTGAACGACCTGCTTAATCAGACGATCTGATTATCTCAGGTCTACTGATTGGCGGGTTATTTATTCACCCAGTCTTGAGGCTTGAGGAAATGTTCGTATAAACGCGCCTCTTCTGAGCCTGGTTCAGGGCTCCAGTTATAGGCCCAGTCGGCTTGTGGCGGCATCGACATCAAGATTGACTCAGTTCGCCCACCTGATTGCAGCCCAAATAAGGTGCCACGGTCGTAAACAAGGTTGAATTCTACATAACGACCACGGCGATAGCGTTGGAACGCTTTCTGATCTTCCGAAAACTCCATATCTTTGCGCTTTTTCACTATCGGCAAATAGGCATCCAAGTAAGCGCGGCCCACGGCCTTAACCAAATCAAAGCTTTTCTCAAAACCTTGCTTATTCACGTCATCAAAGAATAAACCACCGATTCCGCGCGGTTCATCACGGTGTTTTAAGTAAAAATATTCATCACACCATTTTTTATAATCAGCATAAGTAGAATCGCCAAAAGGGTCGCAAGCTGACTTAGCTACCTGATGCCAATGCACACAGTCCTCATCAAAACCATAATAGGGGGTTAGATCAAAGCCACCGCCAAACCACCAGATAGGTTCTTCACCCGGTTTTTCTGCAATGAAAAAACGAACGTTAGCGTGAGAAGTGGGAATAAACGGATTATCAGGGTGCATAACCAATGAAACACCCGCCGCTTGATAAGAACGACCGGCTAACTCTGGGCGATGAGCCGTTGCCGAGCCAGGCATGTTGTTACCTATGACATGAGAAAAGTTAACACCGCCTTTTTCGAAAACGGCGCCATCTGTCATCACTCGAGAGCGACCACCGCCACCACTTTCCTTGACCCAGCTGTCCTCAACAAACCCCGCTGAAGGCTCAACAGACTCAAGACCTAGGCAAATCTCATCTTGTAGTGATTCCATAAAAGGCTTAACCAACGCCATATCCGCCGTTGCCATGGGTATTCTCCTAAAAGAAATTAAATATTATTGCCCAGACCGCAGAATACGGTCGCCGCGTAACGAGCGAATTTCTGAAGGCTTTTCATAGCCGCCTAACGCCCCTGGCAAAATAAAATCAACGCTCTGTTGGAATGTTTTACGCACTTCAGTCGCGCTCATCGCTGGAGGTTCCGTAGAGCGATTTGCAGAAGTAGAAACTAATAGGCCACCCCAATAATCACACAGCTTTTTTACTTGTTGGTGAGCACTCACTCTTATCGCCACTTCAGAATGATTTCCTTTTATATATGAAGGAATTAGATTATCTTCATCAGGAATTAGCCAAGTCACTGGATGCGCATATTTTTTATCGATTAGTAAGCGCTCACTATCTGATAGATTTTTAAGTAATGGGCCAAGCTGAGAGACACTAGATGCAACCAAAATGAGGCCTTTCGAGACTGGTCGCTGCTTAATCTGAAGTAACCGTAGCACTGCGTCTTTAGAGAAAGGGTCGCAGCCGAAACCCCAAACCGCTTCTGTCGGGTAGGCAATAATTCCTCCTTCAGCAACAGTGTAGGCCGCGCGACGTAGGTGCCAATAATTCATGGATAGTAGTTCTCAACAATCTAAACGCGCTATTATCGACGAATTCGTTGATAGGCTCCAGTATCACAAGCAATGATGCCTTGCAGTTCTAATTCCAAAAGCCGCTGACCTAGGTCTGCCGATTCTAATCCTGTTTTTTCCATTAACTGATCAAAAGACCATGACTCAAACCCTATTTGATCGAGCAAAGCGCGCTCCTCATTATTCAGGTTTTCATCGTGTGAATGGTTTTGAGCTTTATCTTTCTGTGGACTAGCAGCCACCGAGTCATCTAAAGAGCAACGTGGTAGCATAATTTGCTCTGCAATCGCCTGATAGATTTGACCCACTTCGTCGACCAACATCGCGCCTTCTCGAATTAACTGATGGCACCCTCGGCTTGTAGGATTATGTATAGAGCCAGGTAAGGCAAAAACCTCTCTACCTTGCTCCATTGCTAACCTGGCCGTTATCAATGAGCCGCTCTTAATAGAAGCCTCAATCACCAAACAACCGAGGCTTAAACCGCTAATTATCCGGTTTCTTCGAGGAAAGTTATAACTGACAGGTGCCGTTCCCAGCAGGTACTCCGAAAGCAAAACCCCTCCATTTTCAACAATTTGAGTTGCTAACCCTTGGTTAGATCGAGGATATATTTGATCAACGCCAGTACCTAAAACAGCCACCGTTAGACCCTGAGAATCCAGCGCTCCTTGGTGAGCTTTTGCGTCTATACCTAATGCAAGACCGCTAGTTGGAATTAAACCTTGTGTAGAAAGCGTCTCACTAAACCGGTAGGCATTATCAAGCCCTTGCGCTGTTGCTTTACGACTACCAATGACTGCAATTTGCGGATAGTGAAGAATTTCTGCGTCTCCCACCACAAATAAAATAACGGGCGGGTCAGGAATATGCCTGAGTGGTGGCGGGTATGAAGGCGACTCAATGGTCAACAACTGATGATTAGCGCTCAAGTCGAGCCACTCGACGGTGTTAGTTACTAATGAAGATTGCTGAGGGTTGGATTGAAAGTAAGCCAACGCTTCAATCTGTTGACGAGATAATCCTGCGCCTAAAAGCGCCGCAGAAGAGGCGCTCAACAAGTCAGAGCTATTGCGAAATTGAAAATACAGCGATGCCAGCTTGCGTGAACCTAACCCTTTAAGGCCACTCAACCAAAGCCAGCAAGACTGCGCGGAGTCGAGCATAGACCGTTATCCTTAACCTTACTCTTAATTAATAACCGCTAATTAATTACCGACCAATCCTAGTCAGTAGATTTTATCTGGAACTTAACAGCTGTTCAGCCATCGTTTACTCGGGAGAACGAACCTCATCAAGCACTGACAGCGCCGCTTCAGCTTCCATCACCAACGCATAGCTGACCTTTTCAAAAACCTTAAACACCATCAACACACCACGTCGCTCACTAGGTAATGTAACAGGGTCGCCTGTGACTGGGTCTTGAACCGTTTCACCACGCTTATACACATGCAAAACATGGCCGGGTTCCATCGCCTCACGCTCACCCAAGTTCAGTGCAACTACGTCAAATTGGCCGATTTTAGAGACACCACGTAGTACGGATAGGATTTGCCCCTCAACGACATGATCAGGTGATGAAGGATAAAAAACCGACTGAATCACTTCTTCTTTAGTGGGCAACACACGGTCTTTAATTCGCACTTCTTCGTTCGTGCGTTTCAAGTCAATCGTCAGTACGTCGTCTTCATTAGTCGCTATTAAATAACCGCCACCAATCGCACGAGACTCATAACCCAAGATCTCTTCGGTAACAGGGTCTTTATAAATACGCTGTGGACGGTAAACGCCATAATAGTTTTGATCGACAGCAGGTAACTTGCCACGAGCATAAACTCGATCACCGGCACCGGCGATAATACTTTCGTTTTCGCTACCCAACACATAAGGAGCGGTTTCTAACTCGTTCAGTTGAAGAACCAAATTGTCGGATAAGAAACTTTTTAAATCCTGTAACGGGATTGCTTTAACTGCTTGCTCAATAGGCGTACGACGCACGCCTGGGCTTAATTTTTTCGGGCCACGATCAACACGCAACTGCGGTTTGCCGTTCACATAAATCAGATAGACAACGTCGCCTGGAAAAATTAAGTGGGGATTATCAATTTGCGGATTAACCGACCAGACTTTAGGCCATAACCACGGGCTTTTGAGAAAGGTCGCCGAGATATCCCAAAGCGTATCGCCCTTAACTACGGTGTACTGATCTGGATGGCCATCAACGAATTGAACTTCATCAGCAGCAGCTTTACTAACAAAGATTGATACCGTTAAGGCAACAAGGGCAACTCCGGTGAAGAGTTTTCTCATTCCTGAATCCCTTTCTAAACTGGTAGTTAAGGCCGTTTTTACTAATAGTAGGCCATTGAGTCCTTTATTCTTGCTATGGAATCGCACGTTGTAAACAGTATAATGGACCTCTTGGCAATAATATTGGTCTAAATTGCCACAAATCAAAACCAAAGTGTCGATTTAGTTATGTCTCTACTTAGAATCCTAGAATATCCAGATCCTAGACTTCGCACTAAAGCGAAAAATGTCGAGGTTGTTGACGATAAAATTCGTCAGCTTGTCGATGACATGCTGGATACCATGTATGACGCGCCAGGTATCGGCCTTGCCGCGACCCAGGTTAACGTCCACAAACGTGTTGTCGTTATAGATATTTCGGAAGATCAGGATCAACCTTTAGTCTTGATCAACCCAGAGTATGAAGTACTCACGGACGAAAGCCGCAAGAACGATGAAGGTTGCTTGTCAGTCCCTGGCTATTACGATGGCGTTGATCGTGCCGCGCGAATCAGGCTCAAAGCCTTAGACCGCGATGGCAAGCCGTATGAACTCGAAGCGGAAGAACTTCTGGCTGTCTGTATCCAGCACGAGCTGGATCACCTTAACGGTAAGCTTTTTGTTGATTATCTATCAACACTAAAACGCAACCGCATCAAATCAAAGCTTGAAAAGAAACATCGTCAGGAAGCTACGGTTTAACCACCGGCTTCCTGTTTTTTCGCTGATCGGAAAATCCGCCCATGAGTTCTCAACCGTTGCGAATTATATTTGCCGGTACACCCGAGTTTGCTGCAACCAGTCTCGCCAGTCTAATCAACACAGAACACAACATCATTGCGGTCTATACACAGCCTGACCGCCCTGCAGGGCGAGGCCGTAAGCTAACACCAAGCCCGGTAAAAGTTCTCGCTGAAAAGCACAACATAGCCGTTTATCAACCCCTTAATTTCAAAAGCAGCGAAGATCAGCAGACACTCGCCGACTTAAACGCCGATCTAATGGTTGTGGCAGCTTACGGTCTGTTACTGCCTTTAACGGTGCTTGAAACACCAAGACTTGGCTGCATTAACATTCATGCTTCTATCCTGCCACGCTGGCGCGGCGCAGCACCTATTCACCGTGCATTAATTGCGGGTGATGCTGAAACTGGCATCACTATCATGCAAATGAACGAAGGTTTAGACACGGGTGATATGCTGTTAAAACGCACCTGTGAGATCGAACCTGAGGACACTTCCGGCTCATTACATGACCGCTTAGCAGAGCTTGGCGCTGAAGCCTTATTAGAATGCCTTCCGGGAGTGCAAGCACAAACACTGGCACCCGAACCACAAGACGACAGCCTTGCTTGCTATGCAACAAAGCTGACCAAAGCAGAAGGGCTAATCGATTGGACGCAACCAGCGACAACCATTGAACGTCAGGTTAAAGGGCTAAATCCATGGCCCGTGGCTTACACTGAATTGAACGGTGAACGGGTAAGAGTTTGGCAAGCCAATGCTGTCGAAAAGTCCCACGAGATGGCAGCCGGCACCATTGTCTCAGCGGACAAAACAGGTCTGCTTGTCAGTACAGGGCTGCATCTTATCGAAATAACCCATGCGCAATTAGCCGGCGGTAAACAACTTCCCGTAGCGGCGTTGCTCAACGCGCGACAAGACCTATTCAGGCCGGGCAACCGCTTTACATTGAGCAACCCCTCTTGAGCAGTCCTCGCTTACTAGCAACACAAGTTATGGCGGACATTATCCGCCGTAACGGTTCCTTATCCGCTCGACTTCCTGCTGCCATTAGTAAAGTAGAGAGTAAAGACAAAGCCTTGTTACAGCAGCTTTGTTATGGCTGCTGCCGATTTCTACCAAGCTTGCAACTTATCGCCAATGAGTTGCTCGATAAGCCGATGAAGCAGCAAGACGAAGATATTTACGCGCTGATTTTGCTGGGCCTTTATCAATTGGCTCATACCAATGTCCCTGATCATGCAGCGATTGGCGAAACCGTCGAGATCACCGAGGCGCTCAATAAACCTTGGGCAAAAGCATTAGTCAACGGTGTATTACGAACGTATCAACGACAAACAGAACAGCTAGCGAATCTCGCCAACCGGCCAGAATACCGCTATCAGCATCCTCAGTGGATTATCGACCGCTATAAAGCGAGCTGGCCTGAGGACTGGGAACACATTCTCGAACAAAACAATTTACAAGCACCGATGACTCTGCGAGTTAACCAATCACGCATCAGTCGCGATGACTATCTCCAATTATTAACCGAAGCGGACATACCCGCCTCAGCAGGCTCATTTTCAGCAGCAGCCATTGTCTTAGTGTCCCCGACTGATGTTTTCCAATTGCCTGGATTTACCGAAGGTTTGGTAAGCGTTCAGGATGAAGCTGCACAGTTAGCCGCACCGCTGATGAACCTTAAACCCACGTATCGTGTACTTGATGCCTGTGCCGCTCCCGGCGGTAAAACCTGTCATTTGCTAGAATTAGAAGACAATTTAGACCGCGTCTTCGCCCTTGACCAAAGCGAGCATCGACTCAAGCGAGTAAACGAAAATTTAGCGCGTCTAAAGCTCTCAGCGATCACCCAACAAGGTGACGCCAGTGCAACGGATTGGTGGGACGGTGAGTTGTTTGATCGCATCCTCGTAGACGCGCCATGTTCAGCGACAGGCGTCATTCGGCGTAACCCGGATATTAAGTACCTACGCCAAAACAAAGATATCAAAGCCCTGAGCAAACTACAGGAAAGGATTGTTAAAAATCTATGGGCATTACTGAAGCCCGGCGGCCGAATGGTCTATGCTACTTGCTCAGTGCTACCGGCAGAGAACGAGTCAGTAATCAAACGTGTACTTAAAACGCTGAATGATGCACAAGAAATCAAGATCGCAGCCGACTGGGGAATAGAACGCCCTCATGGTCGACAACTATTCCCTCAACAGCAGGGTCATGACGGTTTTTATTACGCAGTCCTTGAAAAGGGACCAACATCGGCGCTATAACCTCTTATCGACAAAGGCTTATATCATCTGTGTCATATGAACCTAAGCTACATAAACCTAAGCTACATGAACACAAGACCATGACACTAAAGCCTTACCGTCCAAACAGGTTAAGCGATTGCTTAGTGCAGCCCAGTCTAGCTAGCGTGATTCAAGGATCCTAACATTCGACTATGAAGATCATTATTCTCGGGGCCGGACAGGTTGGAGCAACGCTGGCAGGAAATCTTGCCCGTGAGTCCAACGACATAACCATAATCGATACCGATCGGGCTCGCCTTCGTGAGCTTCAGGATCGCTTGGATATTCGTACGGTTCATGGCCATGGCTCTTTCCCTACGGTTTTACAACAAGCGGGAATCGAAGATGCTGACATGTTAATTGCGGTCACCAACAGCGACCCCGAGAACATGATCGCTTGCCAAATTGCCTACACGCTATATCACACACCAACTCGTATAGCGCGAATCCGTAGCCAAGATTACCTTACTGAGAAAGACAAACTATTTTTCGACAAAGCCATCCCCATTAACGTTTTAATCAGTCCAGAACAGCTCGTTACTAACAATATAAAACGATTGCTAGAACACCCGGGCGCACTCCAAGTACTCGATTTTGCCGAAGGGAAAGCGCAGCTGGTCGCAGTGAGAGCCTACTATGGCGGTCCCTTAGTTGGGCACGAAATTTCTTTCTTGCGCACCCATATGCCAAATATTGAAACCCGTGTTGCGGCTATTTTCCGTAGAGGCAGTCCAATTTTACCGAAAGGTGACACCGTGATCGAAGCAGACGATGAAGTGTTCTTCATTGCTGCTCGAAAAGATATCCGCAGTGTCATGAGCGAGTTGCGGCGTCTAGATACGCCCTACAAACGCATTGTTATTGCTGGCGGTGGTAACATCGGCGCCAGTTTAGCAAGAAAGATCGAGAACGATTACCAAGTTAAAATCATTGAGCAAAATGCGGATCGTTGTAATGAACTTGCCAACGATCTTGGTCGTACTATCGTGCTCTGTGGCAGCGCTTCCGACCAAGATATTTTATTGGAAGAAAACATTGAAGCCACAGACGTCTTCTTTGCCCTCACCAACGATGATGAAGCCAACATCATGGCCTCCATGCTGGCCAAACGTTTGGGTGCTAGAACCGTCATGACACTCATCAACAACCCTGCCTACGTTGACTTAGTTCAAGGTGGTGTCATCGATATCGCGATTTCACCTCAACAGGACACTATCGGTAGCTTATTGACTCACGTACGCCGTGGTGATGTTGTCAATGTGTATTCACTACGTCGAGGTGCGGCAGAAGCAATGGAAGCAATTGCGCATGGCGACCCACGCTCATCAAAAGTCGTCGGCCGCACCGTTGAGGAGGTCAACCTTCCTCCTGGTACAACCATAGGCGCCATTGTCCGTAACGATGAAGTGCTTGTTGCCCATGATGATGTGCTGATCCAGAACGATGACCACGTGATTTTATTTTTGATGGATAAAAAACGCATCCCTGAAGTTGAGCAGTTATTCCAAGTTGGCTTAACCTTCTTCTAGTTTAGGCAGGAAAAAAACCGCATGCACTTTCGCGTTATTCTACGAATCTTAGGTGTCCTACTGATGCTCTTCAGCTTCAGTATGCTACCGCCTGTAGCGGTATCCTATTATTACGGTGACGGTGCCCATCTACCTTTTCTTATTGCATTTGGAATCACCTTAATCACGGGTTTTTTTCTGTGGTTACCGGTTTATCGCGCTCGGCATGATTTACGCACCCGTGATGGTTTTTTAATTACCGTCTTATTCTGGACGGTATTGGGAATCTTCGCCTCGATTCCATTAATGATTGCAGAAGACCCCCATCTCACCGTTGTTGATGCAGTTTTTGAAGCACTTTCGGGGTTAACCACAACGGGCGCCACTGTCATCACCGGCATTGATGATCTTCCTCACTCTATTTTATTTTATCGCCAACAACTCCAATGGTTTGGCGGAATGGGTATCATCGTTTTAGCGGTAGCAATTTTGCCAATGCTGGGTATTGGTGGTATGCAGCTTTACCGAGCAGAAACACCGGGGCCGGTAAAAGACTCTAAACTAACCCCGCGTATTACCGAAACCGCCAAAGCGCTTTGGTATATCTATCTATCCCTCACCATACTTTGTACGCTCGGCTATTGGGCGGCAGGCATGACATTATTCGATGCGATTTGTCACAGTTTTTCCACCGTAGCCATTGGTGGTTTCTCAACCCATGATGCCAGTATTGGCTACTTTGATAGCCCCGTTATCGAAGCCATTGCGATCTTTTTCATGATAGTTTCTGCGGTCAACTTCGCGCTGCACTTCACCAGCTGGCGTTTAAAATCACTCAATCATTATTGGCATGACCCTGAGTTTAAGTTTTATATGGCAATTCTTGCCAGCATCACCTTATTCACCACGGCAGTACTAGCGCTTCATGACACCTATGAAGGCGGTGAAAACTTCCGTCGGGCAATTTTTGAATCAGTGTCTATTGCCACAACCACCGGTTTTGCCACGGCTGACTTTTCAAAATGGCCGGCCATGTTGCCGTTCTTACTCTTTATTGCTGCGTTCGCCGGCGGTTGCGCGGGCTCTACCGGCGGAGGTATGAAAGTTATTCGCGTGCTTATTATCCTCAAGCAAGGCTCACGGGAGATTAAACGCTTAGTCCACCCTAATGCCGTAATACCTATCAAAGTCGGTAGCAGGCCAATCTCAGACCGTGTGGCTGAAGCGGTGTGGGGATTCTTTTCGGTCTACCTGATTGTCTTCGTGGTGATGTTAATCGCCTTATTGGCAACCGGCCTAGATCAAGTGACTGCGTGGACTGC
>JBLXCH010000003.1:46575-63034 GCA_048265065.1 Motiliproteus sp.
TGGCCGATTGGAAGTATTCACCCTGTTGGTTCTCTTCACCCCCATGTTTTGGCGCCGTTAAAACCATGTCGAAAATTGATGCCGAGAAGTGGAACGCACGCTATGAATCAAGAGAGCTACCTAATAACCCTGCGCATATACTCACCAGTAACAACCATCTTCTTAACACCTCTGGCCATGCGTTAGAGCTTGCCTCTGGACTCGGCGGCAATAGTCTTTTTTTAGCCCGACAAGGGTATCAAGTTACCGCTTTGGACGTGTCTAGTGTTGCTGTGGAAAAGCTCGGGCAAAACGCCAAGCAACAGCAACTATCTATCTTTCCTGAATGTTGCGATTTAGAAACCTGGATAGCACCAAAAAACACTTATGATGTTGTGCTAGTCAGCGGTTATTACCAACCCAGCTTGTTCGAGAAAATTATTATCACACTCAAGCCCGGCGGTTTAGTTTTTTACCAAACCTATACCGAGTTAAAAGTGAATGAGTTGGGGCCGAGCAATCCTGCCTTTTTATTAGCTGATGGAGAGTTACTCCAACATTTTGCAGATTTTGATCTCATCGCCTACCAAGAAAATCGTGACCTTGGCGACATTCAGCTAGGCCTACGAAACCAGGCTTGTATCGTCGCTCGTAAACCTCACCACCGTCACGACCAATAAATCCATCAAAATACCATTATTTTTAACTTTCTTAGGCTGACAACAGCCTTCTCCGTCCACCCATTTCGTTGAGTTCATGTATAATCTTCGGTTTATATTTTTAGCTGTTGAAAGCCATTAAAGGTGAGCAAACGTGAGTGGAACGATGAACGTTGATGTCAGTACCTTCCAAGGCCTGATTATGGGTCTGCAAAACTATTGGGCCGAGCAAGGCTGCGTGCTGATGCAGCCGCTGGATATGGAAGTCGGCGCTGGGACATTTCACCCAGCAACAACGCTTCGTGCCGTTGGCCCAGAAAGCTGGAATGCTGCCTACGTTCAACCCTGCCGTCGTCCCACCGATGGCCGTTATGGTGAAAACCCGAACCGCTTACAGCACTACTACCAGTTTCAGGTAGCGATGAAGCCATCACCTGACAACATCCAAGAGCTTTACCTCAACTCGTTAAAGTTCTTAGGCATTGATCCTGCCGTCCATGATATCCGCTTTGTCGAAGACAACTGGGAGTCACCAACTCTTGGTGCTTGGGGTCTCGGCTGGGAAGTCTGGCTAAACGGGATGGAAGTCACCCAGTTCACCTATTTCCAACAAGTGGGCGGTTTAGAATGCTACCCCGTCACTGGCGAAATCACTTATGGTCTTGAGCGAATTGCCATGTACCTGCAAGGTGTTGATAGTATCTATGACCTTGTTTGGACTAAAGGCCCTGAAGGCGTCGTTACTTACGGCGACGTGTTCCACCAAAACGAAGTGGAAATGTCGACCTATAACTTTGAAGAGGCGGACGTGGATTTCTTATTCCAATGCTTCGACAAGTACGAATCTGAAAGCCAACGTTTAATTGAAAAGAACTTACCGTTACCTGCTTATGAAATGGTGATGAAGGCCTCTCACTGTTTTAACCTCTTAGACGCTCGCCACGCGATTTCAGTCACCGAAAGACAGCGTTTCATTCTTCGGGTTCGTTCGTTGTCACGCGCGGTTTGTGAGAGCTACTACGAGGCACGTAAAGCAAAAGGCTTCCCTCTCGCTAGCGAAGCACTTAGAGCAGAACTTCTCAAAGAAGAGGAAACTAAATAATGGAAACTCGCGACTTTCTCTTCGAACTGGGGACAGAAGAACTCCCACCGAAAGCACTCAAAAAATTATCTGAGTCATTACTAAGCTCATTTCAAAAAGGGCTAACCGAACTTTTTTCAGACCATAAAGAACTGCTTGCCGATACTCAGTTTCGCGCCTTTGCTACACCACGCCGTTTAGCCATTTTTGCTGAAAAGCTACCCACGCATACACCCAGCAAAACGACCGAAGTCACAGGGCCGCCTGCAAAGATTAGCTTCGATGCTGACGGTAATCCGACAAAAGCACTAGAAGGCTTTGCTAAAAAATGTGGCGTTACAGTTTTTGAGCTCACTGAATCAAACGGTAAATTTTGCTTCGTACGAAAAGAGCCAGAGCAATCAATCGACACCCATTTAGCATCGCTGATTCAAAAAGCGCTGGACCAATTACCAATCCCTAAGCGAATGCGCTGGGGCGCCAGTAAAATTGAATTTGTTCGCCCCGCACATTGGGTCGTTATGTTGCTTGGCAATAAAATAGTCGATGCCAATATCTTGGGTCACCGGTCAGGTAGAACCACCTATGGTCATCGCTTCCATTACAATCAAGCCATCGTTATTGATAACCCTTCGGACTACCAGTCACTGCTTGGCGACAAAGGTTATGTAGTTGCTGATTTTGCTGAACGTCGCGCAATGATCATTAAGCAAGTTAACCAAGCAGCCAACGAGAAAAACGGTACTGCCGTGATCGATGAAAGCTTATTGGACGAGGTCACCGCATTAGTCGAATGGCCTGTTGCACTGGCTGGCCGCTTTGAAGATCGCTTCCTCGATGTACCAGCAGAAGCGCTCGTTTCTTCCATGAAAGAACACCAAAAATACTTCCACGTTGTGGATAACAACGGTGCCATCATGCCGTTCTTTATCACCGTGAGTAACATCGAAAGCACTGACCCTCAGCAAGTCATTTCTGGTAATGAGCGAGTCATTCGCCCTCGTTTAGCTGATGCGGCTTTCTTCTATGAGACCGATAAAAAGAGCACTCTGGAATCACGTATTGATCGCTTAAAGCCAATCGTTTTCCAAGCGAAGCTCGGCAGCGTTTATGACAAATCCGTACGGGTCAGCAAACTCGCTGGTGAAATTGCATCACGCATTGGTTCAGATCGAGCGCTTGCAGAACGTGCAGGCATGCTCAGTAAAACAGATCTCGTCACGGAGATGGTGCTGGAATTTGATGACCTACAAGGCTTGATGGGACACTACTACGCGCTCCATGACGGTGAAAACCCAGAACTTGCGAAAGCGTTAGAAGAGCAATATCACCCACGCTTTGCAGGCGACACTTTACCAACGACAGCAACCGGTTCTGCTCTGGCAATGGCAGATCGTCTTGATACCTTGGTTGGCCTTTTCGGTATCAACCAACCACCCAGTGGCAGCAAAGATCCATTTGCGTTACGTCGTGCAACCTTAGGTGTTTTACGCACCATAGTCGAATCTGAACTAGATTTGGACTTGGCTGAAATTCTACCCATCGCGGCAGAATCACATGCCAATCTAAGTCATACAGACGACCTTACGGACAAAGTCATCGACTTTATGCTCGAACGTTTTCGCGCTTGGTATGACGACAGCGGCATACCTGTAGAAGTCTTCCTAGCGGTTTCGGCAACACGCCCAACTCGTCCCTTAGACTTTGCAAAACGCATGAGTGCGGTGAACGATTTCCGTCAATTGCCAGAAGCGGAATCTCTAGCCGCTGCCAATAAGCGCGTCTCCAATATCATCAGTAAAGCTGAATTAGCCACGTTCCCAGCGGTCGACCCTTCACTCTTTACTGAAGCTTCCGAGACGGCTTTATACGAATCACTAGAGCAAGCCAAGGCAACCGCAACACCATTGTTTGATGCATCAAATTACGGGGATGCTTACGCTTCACTCGCTACATTAAAAGAGCCAGTCGATGCGTTTTTCGATTCTGTGATGGTTATGGCAGACGATGAAGCTACTCGCTTAAATCGTCTTGCTTTACTTAACGAGCTACGTGCTTTGTTCTTGAAAGGTGCGGATATTTCCTTGCTTTAATGAGCTGTTCTTAACCTCATATTTGAAGAGCCGATCTATTGATCGGCTTTTTTGTGCCTGTCTCCAATGAATGTGTTTCACGTGAAACAGCAATATAAAGTCGCTAGTACAAATCATGAAACTACTTTAGTCTGGAAACGACATGGCGATGTTTTTTAAGAGTTAACTAAGAATAACCGGAAGAAAAACTCTATCACCCTACTAAAAAGGAGCAACAGCAAAAAGCACAAGGAGTCTCATTTGAGATGTGACGTTGGTAGTTTTTTACGGACAAGAAGTAAGGAGTGCGCAAGCGCTTACCCAAAAAGCTGTCTAGCTCTGGCAAGAAACATGCATCAATCATTATCAATTATCAGTGATCGAATGCGATACAGCGGACGTAGCTTATATCGCCGGTCTTCCAATTCACCTACCGCAACGGATGCAATATGTTTAGTAAAGAAAGCCCGATAGAGTTAAAAATAATTGTCGCATTAGCACTCGTGGCCGCGCTATATTTTGCTAGCAACCTGATACTGCCATTAGTTATATCTGCACTTCTTGCGCTCTTTTCAAGCCCGCTTGTCAACTTACTAAGCCGCTCACGTTTGCCCAAAAGCTTATCCGCAGCGTTGGTAATTATTACTCTCAGTACAGTAGTCAGTTTAGGCGTTGGGTTACTTTTCACGCCTGCTTCAAATTGGATAGAACGGCTACCACTCGTTAGCGAACAGTTAGTAGAAAGAGCCGATCAAGCCAGTGATGCAATTTCTGAACTGAAGGACAACCTCACTCCCGAAGGCAAAGAGTCTAGCCAACAAGAGACTGCATCACCTGATGGCGGATCGTTCCAATCAATGATTCAAAGCTCCGCCATGACCTTGTTATCGGTCATGGCGGAGACCACTGCAATGCTCTTGGTACAATGCGCTACCATCATTGTGGTGACCTATTTCCTGTTGGTTCATGGCGATGATTTGATGCGCTCAATCGTCAGCCGAAAAAATTCTATTACGGAGAAAAAGGACACATTCAAGCTCTTTGAAACAGTACGCGATGAAGTGTCGCATTACGTCTTAACTATCAGTGTTATTAATGTATTGCTGGGGTTAGCTGTAACAGTAGCTATGTTTATCCAAGGTGTAGAAGACCCAATCCTTTGGGGTGCCATGGCAGGCCTACTGAACTTCGCACCCTATGTCGGTACGCTGATTATGTCGGTACTACTTACCCTTGTTGGCTTTATTGAGTTTGATACGTTGTGGCAGATCGTGCTGGTCCCAGTAAGTTTTCTTATCCTGAATTTGTTAGAAGCGCAGTACATCACCCCAACCATTCTCGGTAAGCGCTTTAACCTAAACCCCCTCATTGTGCTTATTTGGATGATTTTCTGGGGCTGGTTATGGGGTGCAGCGGGTGCACTATTAGCTATACCTCTATTGGTCTGCTGTAAGATCATTACTGAAAAAACATCTGTTTTTGGCAATCTATTGCATTCATCACCTTCATCAGAAGATCACAGTTAGATAATGTAATTTTTGCAGCGACAACGTGAAAAAACTGCACTGTTTCAACAGAGCAAAAAGCTAAGTCATTGATAGTTAGTCAATATAATAATTGGCATGCGTCTTGAAAGGTCATCAGTGAAACAACGAATAAATACGTTGGTTTGTGACCAAGCAACTTGATCCTTACCAACATCCACGGATGAAATAGGAGCATGACAATGGCTACTGCAAAAACAACTCAACCATCGACAAATAGCAAAACAGATTCAACTGCTGGCGCAAACACTGAGCAAAGCACTACAGAAGCTATCGAGCAGCTACGAGATGCTACGACTCAGCTCTATAGCGCGCTCCAAGCTTTAGGTGGCGCATCAACAGATGAAGCAAAAGTAAAACTCAAGGAAGGTAAGGAACAGGCAATCATCCTAGGTACTCAGGCTGAAGAAAAAATGCGCGAGCAACCGCTGATTACTGCTGGTGTCGCATTCGCAGCAGGCTATCTAGTTTCACGTTGGATCAAGCGTTAATTTAACTTCCTAGTTCTTGATCACCCATGAAATAAACGACTGTGAGTATGGATATGGCAACGAAAAATGAAGCCGGTCTACAGGAAGAGTTAGAGCAAATTAACGCCTCTCTTCTCCAGCCAGTAAAGGACTACCTACAAGGCCTGGCCGCGCTTCTTGGTTTAGAGTTTAAGGAGGCCTTGTCCTCCTTAAAACTCATCATCGTATTGAGTCTATGTTTACTCCCGTTAGCGTTTCTCGCGTGGATCTCGGCAAGCAGTTTAGTGGCCTATGGAGTTTATGCATTCTCCCTTTCTGTTGCTTTAGGCATTCTCACTTTTTGCCTAATTCAGATCATCGCAATTATTAGCGTGAGGTTTTTGATCAAGAAATACGCTCATCGATTAAGCTTTCCCTATACGCGAAAAGAGCTATCAAGCCTACTCAACGGAGGCATCAAAAATGAGTCGCTATCAAGAAATTCAGCAGCTACAGCTTCAGCTCCAGAGCCAACGAGCGGGACTGAAACACCGGCTAAACGTTAGCCCCTACCCTTGGGCAGCTTGTCTAGGTATTGCTTCATTCGCCAGTGGCTTTATTACACAACGGAAGAACTTATTGCCTTCATCAGTTGTGCGTTTAGCTACCAGTAGCGCAACTAGCCAGCTGCTGTCTTTAAACCCATTGGGCGAGGAGTAAGATAATTATAGACAGAATAAGAGTCCAAATTTGACCCGGAGAGTTTCCAAAATAAATCGAGGAGAATACTTATCCTTTCAGGATTAGCGAAATACCCCCCTGATTGATGACGCTAGAATCGAGAACTGAACTGTTCTAGTCTAGGCCAACGTTCGCAAGGAATGCGACCGTAACTGACTGTAGCTAACTATAACTACGTCTAACATTACACACGAAAGGACTCTCTCATGATTAGAATTCTCCTAGGCACAACGCTTGTGCTACTTGCTTCGTTTTACTTTACTCAAGCTCAAGCCACTCCAGTCATTCAAGAGATTTATTATGATCAAGTGGGTGGCGATGGCTCGGATGTTTTCACGGAAATCTATGGTGATGCCGGGTCAGACTTAAGCGGTTGGCGAATAGAAGCCATCAATGGCAACAATGACATAACGTATCGAACGATCAATTTAACCGGTGTATTAATTCCCGCAGACGGCCTCTTGCTCATTAGTACCAATTCCGCCAATAGTGCATTAGCGGCCATCAGTGATTTCACCGCGAATGTAGATTGGCAAAACGGTCCTGATTCACTGTGGTTAATTGATGACTTGAACAACCTCATTGATGCCGTTCAATACGGCACGACAGAATTTGCGTTACGGGGTGAAACCGAGGCCACCACAGATGTGAGTGCAGGCTTTAGCCTATCTCGACATTTTGCGGGTTTTGATACGAATAATAACCGTATGGACTTTATCGCAGGGACTCCAACGCCTGGTTTTGCTAATCAACAAATAACCATGGCCTTTAAAGTGCCTACGAGCTCATCAACAAGCCTCTTATTACTCGGGCTACTGATGTTATTAGTTGGATTAAGAAAACGCTCTGTAGCGGCTCTGTGAAAGCCGAATTTTTGCACTAATCATAAAAAAGCAGCTCTGAGGCTGCTTTTTAGATTACCCATTCGACTGCGATGATATTTCCACAACACATAGTGGCACTAATGATTTATATGATAAACAGTAGTGTTGCGTTTAGTTGTAAATGAATCTACCAATCCTCCGAGGTACTTCTTCGTGACTCGTCAATCTAAGTTGTTAATAAGTGTTGCTATGGTTTTGATGATATTCGTTGCAGCGCTTGTCGCCAGCGATCGATACCTAATCCATTTAGCTGCAAGCAAGGTCAGTGACAGTACCGGTAGATCATTAGCAATCAAAGGAGATTCTGTTATCGATTGGTCGTTTAGGCCAGAAGTGACTCTCAATCAAGTAACTTACGAAAATCCGCCCTGGAGCAAACATCCCTATATGCTGTCGATAGATACGCTGCAGGTAAAGATCTCCTTAGGAGAGCTACTTACAGGCAATGTAGTTTTTCCCAAAATTATCGTGGATGGAGCGGAGCTATATCTAGAGCGTAAGAACGGGGAAAAGCCAAATTGGGAGTTAAGTTCATCCGACGAGCTAGCAGTCAAGACCGCAGCTCCAGACAACCGTTTCGAGTTTCCCGTCATTGAATATATCGATATTAACAACGGCAAGCTCCACTATCTTGATGCCGCGCAACAAGTCGAATTAAACGGAAGCATTGGAGTTGAAGGAAAAAACAAAGATGAGAGTCAAGCTGTGGTCTTTAAAGCTGATGGCACGTTAAAAGGAGAAAGCCTAACCTTAAATGCTGTGCTCGGTTCTTATGATATGTTGCGAAACAGCACCAAGCCTTATCCAGTTAATCTTCACTTTCAAGCTGGGGAAACAGAGATAAACGTTAGTGGTAAAATTGACGAGCCCCTCCAGCTGGAAGGGGTTAATTTGAAAATATCCATAGCTGGCCCTAATCCTTCTTATCTAGAGCCCTTACTTACATTTCCTTTGCCAAACCTCCCTCCGTATCAAATTTCCGGCATGCTACATAAAACTGGTAGCCAGTGGTCACTTAAAGATTTTTCTGGTGAAGTGGGCGATAGTGATTTATCGGGGGATATTCGCATTAACACCGAGAGCTCCCCCATCTCACTAACCGCAAACCTGCAAAGCAACCGTCTGGACTTTGATGACCTTGCAGGCTTAGTAGGCGGAACGCCGGATACCGACGAAACCGCCTCTGACAAACAAAAATCGCAGGCAGAGAAAGAGGTAGAAAAGCCCACAGTCTTGCCACAGAAAGAGATCGGGTTTTCCGCTTTGTCTCAATTAAACACCGACATAAAGTTCACCGGCAAAACAGTCATCACTGACTACTTCCCTATCGATGAAATGCAACTCTCACTGCGTATAAAAGAGGGCATGATGGAGCTTGAACCCATGTCATTTTTCGTGGGCGAAGGAAAAATAGTGACGGACATTCACGTCGACAGCCAAGGAAATCCACCTGACGTGTCTTTGCATGCCGACATCAAAAATCTAGATTTGCAGCGCATTCTTCAAAAGCTGGATGAACGCTTAGAAGGTTTTGGCACCTTCGCTGGGAAAATTGATCTGCAAAGTACGGGAAATAGTGTGGCTGAGATACTGGGAAATGGAGACGGATCATTCGACATAGCGATGGAAGGCGGCGCTCTTGATAGTCTTATTGTAGAGCTAGTGGGACTCGATATTCAGGAATCTATTAGCAACTTATTAGGCGGTGAGAATAAATACGAAGTTCGCTGCATGGTCGGTCAGTATGAATTAGAACAAGGCCTGCTAAATACAAAACTGCTTGTAATCGATACTACCGACACGAATATCACTGGAGAAGGCTCTATTAACCTAAAGGACGAAAGCTTGGACTTAGTACTTAAAGCCTACCCCAAAGATATTAGCTTGTTTTCAGCTAGGGCGCCTCTGCTGATCGAAGGTACATTGAAAGATCCGTCAATCGTACCGGATCCTGTCAGCGTCAGTGGAAAAGGCCTAGCGGCAGCAGCACTAGGCACTGTATTAACACCACTAGCTGCAATTATTCCATTCATAGAAGGAGGCGTTGGGGAAGACAGTAACTGTAGTTACTTAATTAACAACGTGGATCAATAAGTGTTGAAAAAACTAAGCCTCAAAACATTTTTATAGAAGACCGTTATCGCATTGCGCGTCACATCAGTTATTCCGCAGTAGTAACGGCCACACATTGTAAAATGGGGTCTTGCTGATAAAAAAAGCAGCTAATTAGCTGCTTTTTGGTTACTCATATACAGGTTATCTCACGCGTCATGAGACCTCACGAGCATTCAACGACTAAACATCAAGGTTTGTGACGTTAAGCGCATTGGTCTCTATAAATTCGCGGCGCGGTTCAACTTCATCACCCATTAAGGTCGTAAACATTTGGTCAGCAGCAATCGCATCGTCAATGGTGACTCTCAACATTCGACGTTGGCTTGGATCCATTGTTGTTTCCCAAAGCTGGTCTGGGTTCATTTCACCCAATCCTTTATAACGCTGGATGTAAAAACCACGCTTAGCCTGAGTCAGCATCCAATCCAAGCCTTCATCAAATGAAGTAATTGGTTTGATCCGTTCACCTCGGCGCATATAAGCACCTTGCTCTAATAAACCATTCAGCGTATTACCCAGCGTGATAATTGCTTTGTATTCTGCTGACTGGAAGAACTCAGCATTAAAGACATATTCCGTAATGACACCGTGAGCATAAACATCGATTCGAGGCTGATAGAGGCCACGCTCTTCGTCTAATACCGCTCCACTCTCAAAAGCACTTGCGGTTACTTTATCGATATCAATACCATCCACCAACTCTTGCGCCCAAACCTCGACCGATTCTCGGTCAGCAAGCATCTCTTGAGTAAGTTCTGCGGTATAAATCATCTGACTTAATAATTCCACAGGATAGATACGCGACATACGACGGATTAGCGATTTAACGCTGCGGTTTTCATTAATCAGTGCTTCTAAAGCGTTACCGGTAATCGATGGAGCATTAGGGTTTACATAGAGGTGAGCATCTTCCAGTGCGCCTTGGAGCATGAAGTTATCCAACGCATCATCGTCTTTAAGATACTGTTCCTGCTTACCTTTTTTAATTTTGTAGAGCGGTGGCTGCGCAATGAAAACATGGCCACGCTCTACAAGCTCTAACATCTGACGGAAAAAGAACGTCAACAATAAGGTTCGAATGTGAGATCCATCGACGTCGGCATCGGTCATGATAATGATGCTGTGGTAACGTAACTTTTCAGGGTCAAACTCTTCACGGCCAATGCCGCAACCTAAAGCGGTAATCAGCGTGCCCACTTCTGCTGAAGACAGCATTTTATCAAAGCGTGCTTTTTCAACGTTAAGGATTTTACCCTTAAGCGGTAAAATGGCCTGCGATTTACGATCTCGACCCTGCTTGGCTGAACCCCCTGCAGAATCACCCTCCACCAAGTAAATTTCAGAAAGTGCGGGATCTTTTTCCTGACAGTCAGCCAGTTTTCCTGGTAAGCCTGCGATATCTAACGCCCCTTTACGACGCGTCATTTCACGGGCTTTTCGCGCAGCTTCACGAGCACGTGCCGCATCAATCATCTTACCGACAATGGCTTTCGCTTCCATCGGCTGCTCAAGCAAATAATCATTAAGATGCTTATACATTGATTGCTCGACCGCGGTTTTTACCTCAGAAGAAACCAATTTGTCTTTAGTCTGAGAAGAGAACTTCGGGTCAGGGACTTTAACCGACACGATCGCGGTCAAACCTTCACGGGCATCATCACCTGAAGTCGCTACTTTCTGTTTTTTCTGAACGCTTTCTTGCTCGATATACGCGTTCAAAGAACGTGTTAATGCCGCACGGAAGCCGGATAAATGGGTTCCGCCATCACGCTGAGGAATATTGTTGGTGAAACAGTGGATGCTTTCTTGGAAAGAATCATTCCACTGCAACGCAACTTCAACACCGATTCCTTCTTCGTTCACTGAAGAAAAATGAACCACTCGGTTGATAGTGCTCTTATTCTGATTCAGATAATCAACAAACGCCTGAACACCACCTTCGTACATGAAGGTTTCTTCTTTACCGCTGCGCTCGTCTTTTAGTTGGATACAAACGCCCGAGTTCAAAAATGAAAGCTCGCGTAAACGTTTAGCTAAGATATCGTACTGAAACTTAATATTAGAGAAGGTACCTTCAGATGGTTTAAAGTGACAACGTGTGCCTGTCGTTTGGGTTTCCCCAACTACACTCATCGGGCCCGTAGGCACGCCGTGAACGTAAACTTGTTCATGCACACTACCTGCTCGGCGGATAGTCAGCTTAAGCTCTTTGGACAGTGCGTTTACAACGGATACACCAACACCGTGAAGACCACCAGAAACCTTATAAGTATTATCATCAAACTTACCGCCCGCGTGGAGTACCGTCATGATAACTTCAGCAGCGGAAACACCTTCTTCTTCGTGGATATCGACGGGAATACCGCGACCATCATCTGAAACCGTGATGCTTTCATCAGGGTGGATAACCACTTCAATTTTGCTACAGTGGCCGGCTAGGGCTTCATCAATAGAATTATCAACGACTTCGAAAACCATGTGGTGCAAACCGGTGCCATCATCGGTGTCACCAATGTACATTCCTGGACGCTTCCTAACTGCATCAAGTCCTTTAAGAACCTTGATACTGGATGAATCGTAGGAATTGTTATTTTCTTCGCTCATTCGTTGCTCCCATAACAATAATTTTCGTTCAGCCGGTGACGACTAGCTCGCCCGCTGAAAGATGAAACTGCCGAACTTCCGTATCGACCCAGCAATTTCGAAATGCGTCTGTATCAACACAGGTCACCAATAACTGCGACTGCATGTCGACCAGCAATTGGCAGAGGCGTTGACGATGTTGTTCATCTAACTCAGCCGGTAAGTCATCGATTAAGTACAAACAATCACGACCGGTGAACTCTTTTAACAAGCGCCCTTGCGCCACTTTAAGGGCGCTCACTACCATTTTCTGCTGCCCGCGAGAAAGTATCTCAGCGGCAGGATGACCATTAATCTTTATGCGTAAATCTGCTCGCTGCGGGCCTGAATGACTAAAACCTGATTGCAGGTCTCGATCAAAGCCCTCTGCTAGTACTTCATTGAAATGACGTTTTCTATCCCATCCACGGTAGTACTGAAGACTCAAGCCGTCGATGGATAAAAGTTCCTTCAAAACCATTTCAAAGCAAGGAATCAATGCCTCTACATAGCTACTGCGAAAGCTATCTAACTGCTCAGCTAAGCGGACAAACTCTGTATCCCATGCCTCACGCATTTGACCGTCTATTTTATCATGTTTTAGCAGTGTATTGCGCTGTTTAATGATGCGTTTTACACCTTTCCACACGGATAAAAATTGGTTTTCAAGGTGGAAGCTGCCCCAATCCAAAAATTGGCGGCGAACCGATGGACTTCCCTCTAATAACAAGAAGGTATCTGAGTTGATAAGCTGTACAGGAAGAAGCTCCGCTAGCGTCGCTACAGAGTCTATATCAGCGCCTGCGATGCGTATTTGCAGCTCACCTGATCGAGAGCGACGAACACCTACAGGGAGCGCTTGCTGAGTGCCTAAAGACTCCACTTCAGCAAAGAGGATGCAGCTATCTTGTTCGTGTTGGAGATAGTGTTTGAAGTGGGTTGTGCGAAAAGAGCGAGCCAGGCTAAGTAAATGAACCGCTTCTAGGACTGAAGTCTTACCGCTGCCATTGACGCCGTGAAACACGTTAATAGCTGGCGAAAGGTCAAAACGCAGAGAAGAAAGGTTTCGAAATTGAGTAATAGAGAGGCTTTGAATGCCCATTAAACGTGGCGACCCCTAGGTTTAAGATAATGATCAAACACTAGGGGCCAGCACCATTAATTACATTCGCATCGGCATAACAACGTACAAGCTGTTGCCGTCATCAACCGCTTCAATCAGCGAGCTACTATTAGGATCAGATAGCGATAGGCGAACCATGTCTTCGTCCAAAATTGAAAGAACGTCTAGCATATAGTTAACGTTAAAGCCTATTTCCAACGATGGCCCTGCATAATCCACAGCTAGGCTCTCTTCAGCCTCTTCTTGCTCAGGGTTGTTCGCTGTCACTTGTACAAAGCCATCCATCAGCGCTAAACGCACGCCACGGTATTTCTCGTTCGACAAGATCGCGATCCGGCTCAGTACTTCTCGTAACTCTTGGCGATCAGCAATAACTTGCTTATCACCACCGCGAGGGATAACTCGCTCATAATCTGGAAATTTACCGTCAACCAATTTAGAGGTAAATACGTAATGATCGGTATGCACACGAATATGGTTACTGCCAATAACTAGCTGTGCCGGTGTATCAGAGTCTTCGAGCAAACGTGCCAATTCCAAGATACCTTTACGCGGTACGATAACTTGCTGACGAACACTAAGATCTTGGTCTAACTTGCATAAACTAGTTGCTAAACGGTGCCCATCAGTCGCGACTGTCCGCAAAGTATCACCATCAAGCTCGAGCAACATGCCGTTCAAATAATAACGGACATCTTGTTGCGCCATGGCAAATCCCGTTCGATCAATTAACCGGCGTAGACTGCCTTGCGACACAGGAACCTCAAGGTTACGCGGACCGTCTTCAACATTCGGGAATTCAGACGCAGGCAAAGTGGACAAAGTAAAACGACTGCGACCGCCGCGGATTATCACTTTCTGACCACTAAGCTCAAACTCAATATCCACGCTATCAGGTAAAGACTTACAGATATCCATAAGCTTTTTAGCAGGAACCGTGATCGCGCCCGATTCCACTTCTTGGTCTAGTTCGATACGGCCAACCATCTCTACTTCAAGATCGGTACCTGTCATCGACAATTGATCGCCTTCAACAGCGATTAATATATTAGAAAGGACAGGGAGGGTTTGACGGCGCTCTACAACACCGGTGACCAGCTGTAGAGGCTTGAGCAATGTTTCGCGGGAAATGGTAAATTTCATCACTTATAGCCCTTAGGGCGCTCCTTCTTTACCTGTATCAGTCAATTATCAAGAAGATAATAATCTAGAAAGGTTCTTATAATCTTCGCGAATATCCGTATCGGTTTCTCGTAATTCTGCCACCTTCCTGCAAGCATGCAAGACCGTTGTGTGATCTCGACCACCAAAATTATTGCCAATCTCTGGCAAACTTTGGCTGGTAAGCTCCTTCGATAGGGCCATTGCTACCTGTCGAGGGCGTGCTACAGAGCGAGTTCTTCGCTTTGAGTGCAGGTCAGAAACCTTGATCTTATAGTATTCGGCAACAACGCGCTGAATATTATCAATACTCACTAATTTATCTTGTAATGCTAACAGATCTTTTAGAGAGTCACGGACAAAATCCGTAGTAATTTTATGCCCTGTGAAGTGAGCGTTTGCTATCACTCGCTTAAGAGCACCTTCAAGCTCACGAACGTTAGATCGAATTTTCTGAGCAATAAAGAACGCTGCATCATGGGGTAGTCTAATGCGTGCTTCTTCTGCCTTTTTCATTAGGATAGCGACACGAGTTTCAAGTTCTGGAGGCTCAATTGCAACCGTTAAACCCCAGCCAAAACGTGATTTAAGACGATCTTCAAGGCCAGTGATTTCCTTAGGATAGCGATCACAAGTCAGAATCATTTGCTGACCGCCTTCTAACAAGGCATTAAAGGTATGAAAAAACTCTTCTTGTGAGCGATCTTTATTAGCAAAAAATTGAATATCATCAATTAATAAGGCATCTACTGAGCGATAGTAGCGTTTGAAATCGTTAATAGCGTTCAACTTAAGTGCTTTCACCATATCAGCAACAAAGCGCTCTGAATGGAGATAGACAATTTTAGCGTTAGGGTTTCGTTCTAACATTGCCGCACCCACCGCGTGCATCAGGTGTGTTTTACCTAAACCAACACCACCATAGATAAAGAGTGGGTTATACGAACCACCAGGATTCTCTGCCACCTGTTGTGCAGCAGCAAGACCCAGCTGGTTAGACTTCCCCTGTACGAAGGTTTCAAAGGTAAACAGCTTGTTCAGGTGGGTCTGATGACGAACACCACCTTCTATGTCCATTTTTGATTTTTTCGCTGCCGGTATCGGCCCTGCATCAGGCTTGGCACGAACTGGTGTCATGGCCTGTGCACTTTCAGCAACGGCTTTGACTGTCGGCAGAGCCGGCTTTTCAATGACTGGCTGAGGTGCCGCGGCTGTAGGCATCGGCGTTGTAGATACCGGAGTAGAAGGTGAACTTGATGCCTGATTAGTCGCCGACCGCGCCTCAGTAGTGGGTCGTCGTCCAACCTCCAGCACAACATTACTAATATGGTCTTTACCAATTTCAATCAGGATTTCACGGATCCGCTGCATATAACGATCAGAAACCCAATCTTGCACAAAACGGTTAGGCGCAAGTAACAACAAACTCTGATCCGCCCCTCGCTTCGCTTGCAAAGGTCGTATCCAAGTGTTGAATTGCTGTGCAGGGAATTCGTCTTGCAGACGCCCCAAGCATTGCTGCCAAACCTTCTCTGGCATAGATAGTGTCTTCCGTTATTATCGTCGTGAGCGCTTTAGTGCAGGCGGTGATTTGAGACGATGTATTCTATCCGAATAGTTCCAATTATCCACAGACAATAAAGATATCCACTGAAAAAATAATGAAAAAAATAACTTGACTCTTAAGACCAATTACAAGCTACACGCTTGATTTATCAAGGAGTCAGGCCGATTGTGAACCATCTAGGAAAGACCTTTACACAACTTACACTCAGGATTCCCCCATAGTTACCCACAAGCTTTAGATAAGAAAAAACCAAACATTACCTAAGTTATCCACAAAACTAATCCTATTCATTCCTGTTGATAGTTTTAAGATGCTTTAAGCAGTTTACAGCCCAACCGAAGTGACTAAATCAAATTAATTTTTTTCACATAATTAGCTGCTTTCAACCTGTTTTTTCTTGATCCTGAATTATTTATAGAAATGTGTTTGCACAGTTGCTTCAATTTCTCTACAATTTCCGCT
>JBLXCH010000003.1:63134-90894 GCA_048265065.1 Motiliproteus sp.
ACCTGTTTTTTCTTGATCCTGAATTATTTATAGAAATGTGTTTGCACAGTTGCTTCAATTTCTCTACAATTTCCGCTCTTAAATTTAGGGTGGGTTAATAAATAGCCCGAAAACTTTTAGGTACAGAGCAATGAAAAGAACATTCCAACCAAGCGTTTTAAAGCGTGTTCGTGCTCACGGTTTCCGTGCTCGTATGGCTACTAAAGGTGGTCGTAAGGTGCTTGCACGCCGTCGTGCGAAGGGTCGTCAATCTCTGAGCGCTTAATTGACGCTCGACTACTGTTGACTTCTCTTGAAAACTGGCTTTGCTTTTTCCCGCGCTGATCGTTTACTTTCAAGCGCAGAATTCAAAGCCGTTTTCGATGGAGCAACTGTTCGGGTTTCTGATCGGCATCTATTGATACTGGCAGTTCCCAATCGCTTGAATAAGCCACGTCTGGGTTTGGTGATTGCTAAAAAGCACATAAAACTCGCTGTCGATAGAAATCGCGTTAAACGTCTGATTCGTGAATCCTTCCGTCTAAATCAATCTGTCTTACCTCCTGTAGATTTGGTGGTTTTAGCCAGAAAAGGGATGGGAGATTTAGAGAATCATAAACTGCAACAACTGCTTAACAACAGTTGGTTAAGGTTAGACAAGTACGCAAAAAAATCACCAAAACCGTCAAATTAGTCTTGCGGTTTAGTGCTGAATCAGACACTGTGCGTGACTAGTTTTTGATCACTACCATATCGGCAGACATCTCTCATGGATTTTCAACGCATTATCCTCGTTGGCATTATCGCCATCACTTCGTATTTTATCGTTCTTCAGTGGCAGCAGGATTACCATACTCCGACTGAAGTCACTGAAACTGTTACCTCCGTTTCTTCACAATCAGCCGTCCCTCAACTTGAGGCTCCGGTAAACGAAAATGTAGATGTTCCAAGTGCTTCAGCAATCGCTGATGAAGCACCTGTCGTCAGCAAAGAAACGCGCATTGCGACCCAAGGCAAACTGATTGAAGTAAAAACTGACGTATTGGATTTATTAATCGACCCTTACGGCGGTGATGTGATTCACGCCGAACTCGAGAAATACCTTGCTCAGCTTCATTCAGATCCAAAGTTTGTTCTACTTGAACAAAATGACAACCGCGTTTACACCGCCCAGAGTGGTTTAACAGGCCAAAATGGTCCGGACGCTAGTGGCAAACGCCCTCAATACACTACCTCTGCTTTATCCTATCAATTGGCAGATGGTGAAGAGCAGGTCTTCGTCGACCTTAACTTGGTTCAAGACAACGGTGTAGAAATCACCAAACGTTTTGTTTTCAGCCGCAACAGCTATGAAATTGGTGTCCAGTACCTTGTTAACAACAAGAGTTCTGAAAACTGGCAAGCAAGCTTATTTGGTCAGTTAAAACGCGACCGCAGTTCAGACCCTACCTCGCAGTCTGGTATGGGTATGTCCTCTTATCTTGGTGCTGCATTTTCTAATACAGAAAACCCATATAAGAAAGTCAGCTTTGACGATATTGATGAAGCGAAATATGCGAACAAAACTGCAGGCGGCTGGACCGCTATGTTGCAACACTACTTTGTTAGCGCATGGATTCCGGATCCTGAGAAAAGTCATAACTACTTTACACGTGAGCGCAACGGCAACTATTTTGCCGGCTTTGTTTCGCCAGCATTAACCTTAGCTCCAGGCGAACAAGGCAGCACTAGTGCATCGCTTTATGTCGGCCCTAAAGTGAAAGAGTTTCTTGAACAAGCCGCCACTAACTTAGAATTAACCATCGATTTTGGTTGGTTATGGTGGATCGCACTACCATTGTTCATTGCCTTAGACTGGATCCATGGCATTGTCGGCAACTGGGGTTTTGCGATCATCTTAGTGACGGTAGCGATTAAAATTCTGTTCTTCTATCCCTCTGCTATCGCCTACAAATCCATGGCGAAAATGCGCACGATGGGTCCAGAGATGCAGCGCCTCAAAGACCTCTACGGTGATGATCGCCAGAAGATGTCGCAATCCATGATGGAGTTGTACAAAAAGGAGAAGATCAACCCACTAGGCGGCTGCTTGCCTATGTTGATCCAAATGCCCGTATTTATCGCACTGTACTGGGTGCTCATGGAAAGCGTAGAGTTACGTCACGCACCGTTTATCTTGTGGATAAATGACCTTTCTGTCATGGACCCTTACTTTGTTCTGCCTATCTTAATGGGTGCAACAATGTTTGTGCAGCAAATGTTAAACCCAACACCTCCAGACCCTATGCAAGCCAAAGTGATGAAGATGTTGCCATTTATCTTCACTATTTTCTTCTTATGGTTCCCAGCAGGTTTAGTACTTTACTGGGTCGTTAACAACATGCTTTCTATTGTTCAACAGTGGATCATTACTCGAGAAATCGAAGCCGCTGCGAAAGAAGCTAAAGCCAAGAAAGGCTAAACCCTTTCTTACTATAGGAACCCACTGACAGACTATATTGTGGGTTCCTATTTGTTAGATCCTCAGATAGCCTATGCTCAACCCCCACTGCTAGGCATACCTTCTTCTTATGTTCCAAACCGATAATGACACCATTGCCGCCATTGCTACCGCACCAGGACGAGGTGGCGTAGGTATTGTTCGCGTGTCTGGCCAAAAGGCCTACAAAATAGCCACGGGTATCACCAAGAAACAACCTAAACCCCGTTTTGCGCACTATGGACCATTTTTAGATTCCAACGAACAAGAGCTTGACCAAGGATTAACCTTATTCTTTAAAGGACCTAACTCTTTTACAGGAGAAGACGTCGTTGAGTTCCAAGCTCATGGTGGCCCAGTCGTCCTCGACTTATTGTTGAAGCAAGTACTCACTTACGGTGTGCGACTTGCAAGACCTGGTGAATTTTCAGAACGTGCATTCCTTAATGATAAGGTCGACCTGGCTCAAGCTGAAGCCATTGCTGACTTAATTGATAGTAGTTCTGAGCAAGCAGTGCGTGCAGCATTACGCTCACTCCAAGGTCAATTTTCAGACCTGATTCATGAGTTTGTTGAGCAACTCATACGGTTACGTATTTACGTAGAAGCTGCTATTGATTTCCCTGAAGAAGAAGTCGACTTTTTAGCTGATGGACAAGTCAGTAAACAGTTACAAAGTTTACAAACTGAGTTAGAGGCTATCCTCAACAAAGCACGACAAGGTGCTTTGCTACGTGATGGCATGACCGTTGTCATTGCCGGTAAGCCTAATGCCGGTAAATCCAGTCTTTTAAATGCATTAGCCGGTAAGGATTCCGCCATAGTTACCGATATTGCTGGCACCACTCGGGATGTATTGCGCGAAGAGATTCATCTGGATGGAATGCCGGTTCATATCATTGATACAGCAGGTATTCGCCAAGCAACTGATGAAGTTGAAAGAATAGGCATCCAACGAGCCTTAGATGAAATTAAAAAAGCCGACCGCTTATTATTGCTCGTTGATGCGAATACTACGAAAGAAACAAATATCGAGAAACTCTGGCCGGAGTTTCTAGACGACCTACCAGAAAAACTTCCTGTTACGTTAATTCGTAACAAAGTAGATCTTAACAAAGAGCCACTTGGTTATGACCAAGAAAATGCAATCATTCGCCTAAGTGCTAAAACAGGTGAAGGTATTGAGCAACTTCAGCAACACCTCAAAGACATCATGGGGTTTAACAATCCCGAAGGCACATTTATGGCTCGTCGTCGGCATTTAGATGCGCTTGAGCGAGCCGCTGATCGCTTAAATCAAGGTTACCAGCAGATACTGGCTACCAACGCTGGCGAACTTCTTGCGGAAGATCTTAAAGATGTTCAGCAAATACTGGGGGAAATTACTGGAGAATTCTCCCCTGACGATCTTTTAGGCCGCATTTTCTCTAGTTTTTGTATTGGTAAATAATAATACCCAGCTGTTTAAAATTCATTTCCCTCGATAACTGAACCTATCGCAGCCATTGTCATCTAATTGTCATAGATCGCGCCTAAAGTGGCAGCGCCTTAAAGCACTATTTATATTAATAACAAGAGTAACAACATGTTCGAAATAAATGACCGATACCGCCTTGTGCGTTTGAAAGGTCAAGGTGAACAGTGTTGGATGGCCGAAGAATTAGAGCTTGCAACAACCAGCTTTAAACGTGCTATCTGGAAACCTGTCTCCCGACTTCTCACACCTCACCAAGCGGAAAACTGGCTAATCACAGCCAACGCATCTGACTGCATTAAGCGTCAATTTAAAGCGGCTTCTGAAACGATTCAGTAAGTCGCTTTTTTCGTTTTAACCCTTTCAAAAGAAATCCCTCATAAAAACCTCTCAGCAACCTTGTGCGTAACCCCTGTATCAATAGGCGAACAATCTTAGGATAACCTGTGTACCTTTTTGCCCTGTGAATAAAGTGGTGTCTTTTACACAGGCTGTCCAGAGCTTTCAAGCAACTTACTGAGGGATTTTCCTGTCACTAATACAGGTGATAATATTCTGATAGATAAGCATTTTTTATAGTTATCCAGAGAAAATGGCTTAGCTAATAACTACAACAATAACAAAAGAAATATATAAACCTTTATTTATATTATTGTTTGAGAAAGAATTCTGCATTGTTCGATTTCTAAACAACTAAACTCTGTTTATACTATGCGGTTCGAATTTACTGCATCGTGAAGATGATCGAGGTCTCTGTGATTTTCCCCCAACGTTTTGATGTCATTATTATTGGTGGTGGCCATGCTGGTACTGAAGCCGCATTAGCTTCAGCACGTATGGGCGCAAACACCTTATTGTTGACCCAAAATATTGAAACCTTGGGACAAATGTCCTGTAACCCGGCTATTGGCGGGATAGGGAAAAGTCATTTAGTCAAAGAAGTTGATGCTCTAGATGGGGCAATGGCCCGAATTACAGACCGCGCAGGTATTCAGTTCAGGGTCTTAAATTCACGTAAAGGCCCTGCTGTTCGTGCCACCCGTGCTCAAGCTGATCGACAGTTATACAAAGCCCACGCTAGGTATCTCTTAGAAAACCAGCCAAATTTGCAGATTTTTCAGCAAACGGTAGACGACTTAATTATTGAACAAGAGCAAGTGAAAGGGGTTATTACTCAAATGGGTTTGCATTTTATGGCAAATTCAGTGGTATTAACCTCAGGTACTTTCCTTGGTGGCTTGATTCACATTGGTTTACAAAATCATGTGGGAGGCCGAGCTGGCGATGCAGCATCAACCACGTTATCAAAACGATTACGTGAAACGGCGCTACGAGTTGATCGATTAAAAACGGGCACGCCACCGCGAATTGATGCTCGCAGTGTGGATTTCTCAGTGATGCAGGTTCAGCCAGGCGATACACCGTTACCGGTTATGTCTTATTTAGGTTCCGTGGCTGACCATCCTCAACAAATTAATTGTCATATCACTCATACCAATGAAAAAACCCATGACATTATCCGTAGTGGTATGGATCGCTCGCCGATGTATACGGGTGTGATTGAAGGTGTTGGTCCACGTTACTGCCCATCGATTGAAGATAAAATCGTTCGTTTTGCTGATAAAAATTCTCATCAGATTTTTGTTGAGCCTGAAGGCTTGACGACCCATGAGCTTTATCCGAATGGTATTTCTACGAGTTTACCGTTTGATGTGCAGTTAGAATTAGTACGTTCAATGGTGGGTTTTGAAAATGCACACATTACTCGCCCTGGTTATGCCATTGAATACGATTACTTTAATCCACAAGATTTAAAGCATTCGTTAGAGAGCAAAGTGATTAATAACTTATTCTTTGCGGGTCAGATCAACGGGACAACCGGCTATGAAGAAGCCGCATCTCAAGGGCTGTTGGCAGGAGCTAACGCAGCGCTTCGCTCACAAGAAAAAGATGCATGGTACCCGCGCCGGGATGAAGCTTATATTGGTGTGATGGTCGACGATTTAATTGGAATGGGCACTAACGAACCTTATCGAATGTTTACTAGTCGTGCTGAATATCGTCTGATTCTGCGAGAAGATAATGCGGATATTCGTCTTACTGAAAAAGGTCGTGAGTTGGGTTTAGTAGGTGATGAACGTTGGCAGGCATTTTGTGAGAAGAAAGAAGCTATTGCACGTGAGTCGGAGCGTTTGAAGTCTACTTGGGTTCAGCCGAAAAGTGATGAAGCAAAAATACTTAACGAGAAACTAGAAAATCCGCTCAATCGCGAGTATTCATTATTGGATCTACTGAAGCGTCCAGAAATGAGCTACGCGGATCTTAAAGCCATTGACCCGACCTTGGATTTGCCGAACCAAGTGGCCGAGCAAGTCGAAATTGATATCAAGTATGCAGGCTATATTAATCGTCAAAATGAAGATATTGAGCGTCTACGTCGACAAGAAAATACCTTGTTACCTACAGATCTTGATTACTCGGCAATTGATGGCTTATCCAATGAGATTCGTCAAAAACTCACAGAACGTCGACCGGATACTTTAGCTCAAGCCGCTCGCATTCAAGGCGTTACACCTGCTGCAGTGTCGTTATTGCTGATCTACCTAAAAAAATACGATCGATTACAAAAACTGAAAGCACAGGAGGCTCAAGCTTGAGTCTAGAACCTGTACTTTTCGATCAATGCCGTACCGTACTTACCAAAGGTCTAGATCAGCTGCAGATTGCTTATACAGATTCACAAGTTGAGTCTTGGTTGGCTTATCTCGCCCTTTTACATAAGTGGAATCGCGCATACAACCTTACCTCAGTGAGAAATCCGCTGGATATGGTGACACGCCATTTACTCGATAGTTTGAGCGTTGCCCCATATATCAAAGCACAGCGGTTAATTGATGTTGGCACCGGGCCTGGGTTGCCCGGGATTCCATTAGCAATTGCGTTTCCTGATAAACAGTTTAGCTTATTAGACAGTAACGGTAAGCGAACGCGCTTTCTTCAACAGGTTAAAGTTGAACTAAAGCTGAGTAATATCAATATTTTACAAAGCCGTGTCGAAGAACATAAACCGGATAATGGTTATGATGGTGTGTTATCGAGGGCATTTGCTTCATTGTCTGATATGATCCAATGGACGTCTCATCTTTGCCATCCTGATGGCTGCTTTATGGCCATGAAAGGTCAGTTCCCTGATGATGAGATTAATCAGCTACCTATGGGTTACAAGGTCGCCGAAACACACCCATTATCATTGCCGGGTTCCGATGTTGAACGTCATCTGGTAATAATAACCACAACAGCAGCGTGACGGAGATTCCATCTGTGGCATTGATATTAGCAGTCACTAACCAGAAAGGCGGCGTGGGTAAAACCACCTCTTGCGTTAATCTGGCGGCTTCTTTAGCAGTGACCAAGCGCAAAGTGTTGATGGTAGACCTCGACCCACAGGGCAATGCGACTATGGGTGCGGGTGTTGATAAGCTGAATTTGGATCTTTCTGTTTATGATGTGCTGACGGGGCATCGCGATATTAACGATGTTATCGTTACAGCCACTGCGGCTGGATTGGATTTGCTCCCCGCCAATGGTGACCTAACGGCTGCTGAAGTTGAACTGATTGGTGTTAATCGTAAAGAGTTTCGCTTAAAACAAGCCTTAGATATGGTCCAAGATCGTTATGACTATATTCTGATTGACTGCCCTCCTTCATTAAACATGCTGACAGTTAACGCATTAGTGGCGTCGAATGGCGTAATTATCCCAATGCAGTGTGAATATTATGCGCTTGAAGGTATTTCAGCATTAATGGGAACCGTGGATAAAATTCGGCAGTCGTTAAATCCACATCTTCGCATTGAAGGGATTTTACGCACTATGTTTGACCCTCGTAACAGTCTAACGAAAGAAGTTTCTGGTCAACTTCTTGAGTACTTTGGGGATAAAGTTTATCGCACTGTAATTCCGCGTAATGTTCGATTAGCGGAAGCGCCGAGTCATGGCTTACCCGCATTGTTGTACGATAAATATTCTAGAGGCGCCGTTGCCTACTTAGCTTTGGCTGGCGAAGTAAATCGCCGTACAACGCCGTCTACAGAAACGGTCTAAGGAGATATTGATGAAAAAGCGTGGCTTGGGCCGAGGCTTAGACGCATTATTAGGAAGTCCTTCTGCGGAAGGTAGTCCTGTTGCTGTAAATACTATTGATAGTGACAGCTTACGAACATTACCTGTAGATAGACTTCAGCGCGGTCGTTACCAGCCACGCCGTGATATGGATGAACAAGCCTTAGAAGAGCTTGCTGATTCGATACGCTCACAGGGTGTTATACAACCTATTGTTGTTCGCTCCATTGATATGGGCCGCTATGAAATTATTGCCGGTGAACGCCGTTGGCGTGCTGCTCAATTAGCAGGCCACACTGAAATACCCGTTACCATTCGTGATGTACCGGACGAAGCTGCCATCGCAATGGCATTGATTGAAAATATCCAGCGTGAAGACCTCAACCCCATTGAAGAAGCTACGGCGTTACAGCGTTTAATTGATGAGTTCGAACTAACTCAACAGCGAGTTGCGGAAATTGTGGGTAAGTCGCGGACAACAGTCACCAACTTACTGCGCTTGATAAAATTAACGCCAGAAGCTAAGCGTATGTTGGAATATGGTGACCTTGAAATGGGCCATGCACGAGCATTACTCGCCTTGAATGCTGAGCAGCAAGTTAAAGCAGCAAAGGATGTTGTCAGTCGCGGTTTAACTGTTCGTCAGACAGAAGAGTTAGTGAAACAACTGCAAAACCCGGAACCTGTGAAAGAAAAATTGGCACCGCCGGCTGAATTAGGTCAGCTGGAACAGCGTTGGAATGAAACGTTGGGTTTAAAAGTGAAGATCTCTCAGACGGATAAAGGCACCGGTAAGTTGACTATCAATTACGACTCAGCAGATCAGCTGAGCACGATCCTAGATCGTTTTGGTAAATAACAACATTATCCAAGGTGACCTTCCTCTCTTTTCAGAAAGCTTTGTTTAATGACGGAGAAATTGTGCGTCAATTTCCCGTCATTAAAAGGCAAATTACGGTTGATGTACCTAGGTGTCTTCCCTATAATCGCGACTCGGTTTGAGGCTACATGGCCGATTTCAAGATTGCGTAAGTAAATTCGGTGCTGATGTGAACAAAACTAGTCGTACTCCATACCAAGGGCGAACGACCAGAAAACATCACCAATTACTTGTTCGGATCTTGTTAGCTCAGTTACTGCTGAGTGCTGTAATAATTTTGTGTTTATATGTTTTTTTTGGCTGGGTTGCAGCGTATTCGGGCCTATTGGGTGGTGTTATCTACCTAGTTCCGAATGCCTATCAGCTAAGACATATAGTTGCGCCTGAGAATTCAAACAATATAGGCCACGCCCTTCGGGGAATGTACAAAAGCGAAATATGGAAAATGGCTATAACAGCGGTGCTGTTTGCCTTATCTTTCGGCATAGTCCGCCCAATTGAGCCCTTTTCCTTATTTAGCGTTTTTGTGCTGTTACAACTAGTTGGAGTGTTTTCTACCGTGTTGAAAAGCCGGAATAGAAAGCACAATTAACTATGCGCGGTTTAAACGTAAACAAGTTTTAGTATTTTAAAGTTAAGTTTGAGAGGAAATTATGGCTGCAGAAGGCGGACTTACAACCTCCGGGTATATTATCCACCACTTAACCAACCTAACCTACGGGAAACTACCGGAAGGTTTTGTTCGCTATAACGGCGAAGTTGTTGGTGACGGTGGAACATGGACAATTGCACACGGTAATGAAGCTGCATCAATGGGCTTTTGGGCAATTAACCTGGATTCAATGTTGTTCTCAGTAGGCTTGGGCTTATTGTTTATTTGGCTTTTCCACAAAGCGGCAACCAAAGCGACAGCCGGTGTGCCGGGTGGACTACAAAACTTTGTAGAATGCTTAGTTGAGTTTGTTGACGATAACGTCAAGTCGACATTCCATGGCCGTAACCCTGTTTTAGCTCCACTAGCCTTAACGATCTTCGTTTGGGTTTTCTTGATGAACTTAATGGATTTGATCCCAGTTGATTTTGTGCCTTATCTGGCTCAACAAATGGGAGTTCCTTATCTGAAAATAGTTCCAACTACCGATGTTAACGTCACTATGGGTATGGCCCTTAGTGTCTTCGCGCTCATCATCTATTACAGCTTAGCTGTGAAAGGTCCGAAAGAGTTTGCGGCAGAACTAACACTGCAACCACTAGGCAAGTTCATGATTCCTGCGAACTTGTTCTTGGAAGGCGTTAACTTATTGGCTAAGCCTGTTTCTTTGGGTCTACGACTTTTCGGAAACATGTACGCTGGTGAAATGATCTTCATCCTGATTGCTTTATTGCCTTTCTGGATGCAGTGGGTGTTATCTGTTCCTTGGGCGATTTTCCACATTTTGGTAATCACTCTACAGGCATTTATTTTCATGGTGTTGACTATCGTGTACCTAAGCATGGCTCACGAATCACACTAAGATTTTGATTTAAACTTTACTTTTAAACTCTGAACTAGGAGAAAACAATGGAAGCTGCTCTGTTATACATTGCTGGTGCTTTGGTAATGGGTCTGGGTGCTACTGGTGCTGCGATCGGTATCGGTATTCTAGGTGGTAAATTCTTGGAAGGCGGTGCTCGTCAGCCAGAACTAATCCCAATGCTACGTACTCAGTTCTTCATCGTTATGGGTCTTGTTGATGCGATCCCAATGATCGGTGTAGGTATCGGTATGTACATCATGTTTGTTGTTACAGCTGGCTAAGTCGATATCTTTCAACTCCGGTTTTTCTATGGATTCGAAAGAAACCTAGGAATTGTTGAATAAAGAGTAACGAGAGGTATTGGCGTGAATATCAATGCAACAATGATTGGCCAGGCTATCGCGTTTGCCTTCTTTGTTTGGTTCTGCATGAAGTATGTTTGGCCTCCGGTCACGGCAGCACTTGAAGAACGTAAGAAGAAGATTGCCGACGGTCTGGATGCTGCTGAACGCGCCAGTCGTGATCTTGAATTGGCTAAAGAAAAAGCCATTGAAGAATTGCGTGAAGGTAAAGAGCAGGCTGCTACGATTATTGAGCAAGCTAACAAGCGTGCTAATCAAATTGTAGATGAAGCTAAAGAACAAGCTCTAGCCGAAGGTGTGCGTCTAAAGGCAGCTGCACAAGCGGAAATTGATCAAGAAATGAATCGTGCAAAAGAAGCGCTACGTAGCCAAGTGGCTGTTTTAGCGGTATCTGGTGCTGAGAAAATCTTGGGCAAGTCTGTCGATAGCAAAGTTCAGGCTGAGCTGGTAGACCAACTGGCAGCGGAGCTGTAAGCGAGCGAGGTGAATAATGGCTGAATTAAGCACAATCGCACGACCTTACACTAAAGCGGCTTTCGAGGCAGCTCGTGAGCAAAAAGCTTTAGAACAATGGTCAGGCGCAATCGCTCTGGCAGCTCAAGCCACAAAAGACGAGCAGGTATCACAACTGCTGAGCAACCCTGCCATCGATGGTGAGCAGAAAGCCCAGTTGATTTTGGATATCAGCTCAGACGCGAACGAACAGTTTCAGAACTTTATTAAAGTTCTAGCCGAAAATAATCGACTGTTCGTACTACCAGAAATTTCGACGTTGTTCGAAAGTTTGAAAGCGCAGCAAGAAAAGAGTGTCGATATCGTCGTCACAGCAGCGTTTGACCTAACTGACGACCAACAGACCAAGCTAGCTCAGGCCCTTGGCAAAAAGCTCGATCGTGACGTGAATATCAGTAGCGAAGTCGACGCATCATTGATTGGCGGTTTGCTAATCAAAGCTGGCGACTTAGTAATTGATGGTTCTGTCCGCGGCAAGCTTGCCAAACTGTCCGAAGCATTAACCTGAGCGAGAGGGATAGAGCATGCAGCAACTGAATCCATCTGAGATCAGCGAAATTATTAAGAAGCGTATCGATAATCTCGATGTGTCTTCACAAGCCCAGAATGAGGGCACTATTGTTAGCGTTTCCGACGGTATCGTTTTGATCCACGGTCTTGCTGACGTAATGTACGGGGAAATGATTGAGTTCCCTGGTGGCGTTTATGGTATGGCACTTAACTTAGAGCGTGACTCTGTAGGTGCGGTAGTATTAGGTGATTACCTAACCCTAAACGAAGGTATGACCGCACGTTGTACTGGTCGTATCTTGGAAGTACCTGTTGGTCCTGAGTTGCTAGGTCGCGTTGTTGACGCACTGGGTAACCCAATCGACGGTAAAGGTCCAATTGAAGCGAAAGTTACTGACCCAATCGAAAAAGTGGCACCGGGTGTAATCTGGCGTAAGTCAGTTGATGAACCAATGCAGACTGGCTACAAGGCTATCGACTCGATGGTTCCTGTAGGTCGTGGTCAGCGTGAATTAATCATCGGTGACCGTCAGACGGGTAAGACTGCAATCGCTATCGATGCAATCATCAACCAAAAGTCTACTGGCGTTAAGTGTGTTTATGTTGCGATCGGTCAGAAGCAATCAACTATTGCTAACGTCGTTCGTAAACTTGAAGAACACGGCGCAATGGACCACACCATTATCGTAGCGGCTGGCGCATCTGACCCTGCAGCAATGCAGTTCTTGTCAGCATACGCGGGTTGTACAATGGGTGAATACTTCCGTGACCGCGGTGAAGATGCTTTGATCGTTTATGATGATTTGTCTAAGCAAGCTGTTGCTTATCGTCAGATCTCATTGCTACTTCGTCGTCCACCAGGTCGTGAAGCATACCCAGGTGACGTATTCTACTTGCACTCACGCTTGCTAGAACGTTCATCACGTGTATCTGAAGAATATGTAGAAAAGTTCACCGACGGTGCAGTTAAAGGTAAGACCGGTTCTTTGACCGCTCTACCTATCATCGAAACACAAGGCGGTGACGTATCAGCATTCGTACCTACCAACGTAATCTCTATTACCGATGGTCAGATCTTCGTAGAAACTGACTTGTTCAACTCAGGTATTCGTCCTGCGATGAACGCTGGTATTTCGGTATCTCGTGTTGGTGGTGCAGCGCAAACTAAGATCATCAAGAAGCTAGGTGGCGGTATTCGTCTAGCCTTAGCCCAGTATCGTGAATTGGCGGCATTCTCGCAGTTCGCTTCTGATCTTGATGAAGTCACTCGTAAGCAGCTTGAGCATGGTGAACGTGTTACCGAACTGATGAAGCAAAATCAGTACGCACCAATGAGCTTGGGTGAAATGGGTCTGATGCTGTACGCAGCAAACGAAGGCCAGCTTGATGACGTTGATCTTAAGAAGACGCTAGATTTTGAAGCAGCGTTAATCGCTTACTTCAATTCTGAGCATGCTGAACTGATGGCCAAGGTTAACGAAACTGGCGCTTACGGCGATGATGTCGCTGCTGAGTTCAAAGCCGGTATCGAGAAGTTCAAGAGCACTCAAACTTATTAATCGCTGGGGAGCTTGCGGGCTCCCAGCAGTTTCGAGATTGAGTAGAACTTCAATGAACTTAAAGGCATAAAGATATGGCAGTCGGAAAAGAGATCAAGACCCAGATCGCCAGTATCCAAAGCACGCGTAAAATTACTAGTGCGATGGAGATGGTTGCTGCATCTAAAATGCGTCGTGCTGAAGAGCGTATGGCGGCTAGCCGCCCTTACGCAGATCGCATGCGCAGTGTAATCCAGCATTTGGCGAAATCTAATCCTGAATATAAGCACCTTTATTTGCAGGAACGGGATGTTAAACGGGTTGGCTATATTGTTGTATCAACCGATCGTGGTCTTTGTGGTGGCTTGAACGCAAACGCGTTTAAAGCAATGGTCGCCTCAATGTCTGGTTTTAACGACCAAGGTATCGAAATCGATATCTGTGCGATTGGCGGTAAAGCAGGTGCTTTCTTCCGTAATTACGGCGGCAACGTTGTCGCTGCTACAGCAGGTTTGGGCGATAAGCCAGAACTTAGCAAGTTGATCGGTAGCGTCAAAGTGATGCTCGACAACTACTCGGAAGGCAAGATTGACCAGTTGTTTATCGTATACAACAACTTCGTTAACACAATGTCCCAGAAGCCTGTAATTGAACAGCTTCTACCATTGAAAGCAGAAGATGATGACGAAACCTTGAATCATCACTGGGATTACATCTATGAGCCAGATGCAAAAGAGCTTTTAGATGGCCTACTAACGCGTTATTTAGAAGCGTTAGTTTATCAAGGTGTCGTTGAAAACAACGCCTGTGAGCAAGCCGCGCGTATGATCGCGATGAAGAACGCCACGGATAACGCTGGTGATCTGATTAAAGATCTACAAAGGGTTTACAACAAGGCACGTCAAGCCGCGATTACTCAAGAGATCTCAGAGATCGTGAGTGGCGCAGCAGCTGTTTAACAGGTGAAGCTCTTTTAAGGGCAAGGTTAAGAGGAATCAAACATGAGTAGCGGACGCATTGTACAAATTATCGGTGCCGTTATCGACGTTGAGTTTCCACGTGACAATGTACCTAAGGTATATGACGCGCTGAAAGTAAACTCACAAGATCTTACGTTAGAAGTTCAGCAGCAGCTGGGTGACGGCGTAGTACGCACCATCGCTATGGGTCAGACTGAAGGTCTGAAACGTGGTGTTGACGTAGAAAATACTGGTGCGCCAGTTTCTGTACCTGTAGGTATCGAAACCTTAGGTCGTATCATGGACGTATTGGGTAACCCAATCGATGAATGTGGCCCAATCGGTGAAAAAGAGCGCATGTCTATTCACCGTAAAGCGCCTTCATATGAAGACCAAGCGGCGTCTAGCGAATTGCTAGAAACTGGTATCAAAGTTATCGATCTGGTTTGCCCATTCGCGAAGGGTGGTAAAGTAGGTTTGTTCGGTGGTGCCGGTGTTGGTAAGACCGTTAACATGATGGAATTGATCAACAACATTGCAACAGAACACTCAGGTTTGTCTGTATTTGCTGGTGTAGGTGAGCGTACTCGTGAGGGTAACGACTTCTACTTCGAGATGCAGGAAGCCGGCGTTGTAAACGTTGAAAAATTCGATCAATCGAAAGTTGCAATGGTTTACGGTCAGATGAACGAGCCACCTGGAAACCGTCTGCGTGTAGCATTGACTGGTTTGACCATGGCAGAACGTTTCCGTGACGAAGGTCGTGACGTACTGTTGTTCATCGATAACATCTACCGTTACACATTGGCGGGTACAGAAGTATCTGCATTGTTGGGTCGTATGCCTTCTGCGGTAGGTTACCAGCCAACATTAGCGGAAGAGATGGGTGTTCTTCAGGAACGTATCACGTCGACTAAGACTGGCTCTATCACGTCTATCCAAGCGGTATATGTACCTGCGGATGACTTGACCGATCCATCACCAGCGACAACCTTCTCTCACTTGGACGCAACAGTTGTATTGTCTCGTGACATCGCTTCTTTGGGTATCTACCCTGCGATCGATCCATTGGACTCTTCTTCACGTCAGCTAGATCCATTGGTTATCGGTCAAGAGCACTATGACGTTGCCCGTGCGGTACAGGGTACGTTACAGCGCTATAAAGAACTGAAAGACATCATTGCGATCTTGGGTATGGACGAATTATCTGAAGAAGATAAATTGACTGTATCTCGTGCTCGTAAGATTCAGCGTTTCCTATCTCAGCCATTCAACGTTGCCAAAGTGTTTACCGGTCAAGACGGTAAGATCGTTCCTCTTAAGGAAACGATTTCTAGCTTTACAGCAATCTTGGCAGGCGAGTATGACGAACTTCCGGAACAAGCCTTCTACATGGTTGGCGGTATCGACGAAGTTGTTGAGAAAGCGAAGAGCATGTAAACCGTCTTTGCATCGCAGTTTGGGTGAGTTAACTCAAACTGCGGTTTAGACGTCAAAGAGGTGATATATGGCTATGACAGTTCATTGCGATATCGTAAGTGCAGAAGAAGAAATCTTCTCAGGCCTAATTGAATTTGTTTCGATTACAGGTAGCTTAGGTGATTTGGGTATTACACCGGGTCACGCTCCATTGCTTACTGAAATCAAGCCAGGTCCAGTAGAACTGCGCAAGCAGGGTGGCGAAGAAGATGTCTTTTACGTGTCTGGTGGTTTTGTTGAGGTTCAGCCTAGCAAAGTAACCATTATGGCCGATACTGCTTTGCGCGCATCTGATATGAGCGAAGCTGCAGCCGAAGAAGCACGTCAGGAAGCAGAAAAAGCATTGTCAGATAAGAGTGCTGATTTTGAGTACACTCGTGCAACAGTTCAGTTGGCTGAGGCAGCGGCGCAATTGCGTACAATCCAGCAAATTAAGAAGAAACTAGGTCGCTAGATCAGTTATTTAGTGATTTTCTTCGAAAAAAAAGGTGGTCAAGTTGACCGCCTTTTTTTATGCCTGTAAAAAAGTGTTTTAATCAGGGAAGTCAATCAACGGGAGCACACCTTATTATGTCCCTAGATGTTGTTATCTTGGCCGCGGGTCAAGGAACTCGGATGAAATCCAGTTTACCTAAAGTCCTTCATCCAATTGCTGGCAAACCAATGGTCGGGCATGTGCTAGATACCGCACGGCATTTACAAGCTGACCACCTCCATGTGGTTGTCGGCCATGGCAGCGATAAACTACGGGACTACCTAGCCAGCAGTAATGACGTGAATGTCGTAGCGCAAGAAGAACAGCTAGGCACAGGGCATGCTGTTGCTCAGGCTATTCCTGACATCGCGGTGGATAGTACTGTATTGATTCTCTACGGTGATGTGCCGTTAATATCAGAAAGTACTCTCTCACGTCTTGTGGACAGTTCTGCAGGCACACAGGTCGCGTTATTAACGGTTGAGCTGGATAACCCTTCTGGTTATGGCCGCATACTACGAGGTACAGACGGAGATGTTTTAGCGATTGTTGAACAAAAAGATGCCAACATTGAGCAGCTTAAAGTCAATGAAGTGAACACTGGAATAATGGCTGTCCCGGCGAATTTGCTCAAGAAGTGGTTACCACAGCTTTCATCAAATAATGCACAAGGTGAATATTATCTTACCGATATTATTGCGATGGCAGCTTCAGAAGGAGTCAATGTTGTAGCGAGTCAGCCTGCAGCTGCCGCTGAAGTTGAAGGGGTTAATAACCGCCAACAACTGGCTAAGTTAGAACGGATTTATCAAAACGCTCAGACTGATTTTTGGATGGCCTTTGGTGTGACATTCTTCGATCCTAATCGTGTCGATTTCCGCGGGGAAGTTGAATTAGGTCAGGATGTCACTGTTGACGTTAATGTTATTTTTGAAGGTCATGTTCGAATCGATAATAACGTCAGTATTGGCCCTAATTGCGTGCTTAAAAACTGCGTGATTGCTGAAGGTGTCACCATAAAAGCCAATACACTCGTTGAAGATAGTACTATAGGTAGCGGCTGTGAAGTTGGCCCCTTTGCACGCATTCGGCCGGGCACTGAGTTAGCTAGCGGTGTTAAAATTGGTAATTTTGTGGAAACCAAAAAAGCTATCGTCGGCGAAGGTTCAAAAATTAATCACTTAAGTTATGTCGGCGATTCCGTGCTAGGCAAGGGCGTTAATATTGGCGCAGGGACTATCACGTGCAACTACGACGGTGTGAATAAGCATCAGACGCAGATTGGCGATAACGCTTTCATCGGCTCAAACACCTCATTAGTGGCTCCCGTTCAGATTGCCGCAGGGGCCACGACCGGTGCGGGCTCAACGATCACCAAAGCAGTGCCAGAAGATACATTGGCAGTAGCTCGTGGTAAGCAAGTTCAAATTAAAGAATGGAAACGCCCAGAAAAATCCTAACGAGTAGCGGAACGGGTTAAAAGGAAAGCATTTATGTGTGGCATTGTTGGTGCAGTTGCAGAGCGTGAAGTTCCAGCGATCTTGTTAGAAGGGCTAAAGCGCCTAGAGTACCGAGGCTACGATTCAGCCGGTATGGCCGTGTTTAATCACCAGACGACGGAAATTGGTTTAACTCGTCGCCCCGGCAAAGTAGCGGAATTAGAAAAAGCACTGCTAGATTCACCCCTAGCAGGCCATACAGGTATTGCTCATACTCGTTGGGCAACACATGGCAAGCCGGAAGAGCGTAATGCCCACCCGCACATGTCGCAAAGCCGTGTTGCTGTGGTTCACAATGGCATTATCGAGAATTTCGAACACTTAAAAGATAACCTCCAAGCAGAAGGCGTTACTTTCAGTTCTGATACCGATACTGAGGTTATCGCTCATTTGGTGGAGAAAAAACTAACGGAAGGGACAGATTTCCCGACGGCAGTTTTCGACACCATTGCTCAGCTAGAAGGCGCGTTTGCGCTAGCGATAATGGATCGCCAAGATCCTGACCGCTTGATGGCAGCAAGAATGGGAAGCCCGTTAGTGATAGGCGTAGGCATTGGGGAAAATTTTATTGCTTCTGACCCGCTAGCAATGCTGCAAGTGACTGATCAGTTTATTTATCTCAATGAAGGTGAACTAGCAGAAATCACCCGCAGCAAAATCCAAGTGTTTAATGCCGATCGTCAGCCGGTCAGCCATGAAGTCCAGCGTTATGAGCATGGGCATGATGCGACGGATAAAGGCGAATATCGTCACTACATGATGAAAGAGGTGTTTGAGCAGCCTCAAGTCATTCGCCAAGTGCTAGAAGGCCGAGTGAGTAAGTCGTTAGTTTTAGAATGGGCTTTTGGCACTGAAGCAAAAGCGATTTTTGATCAAGTTAAAGCGGTTCAAATTATCGCTTGTGGCACCAGCTATCATGCTGGTTTGATTGCTAAATATTGGATTGAAGAGCTAGTCGGCATCCCCTGCCAAGTGGAAGTCGCCAGTGAATATCGTTATCGAAAAACCATTGCATTACCAGACAGCTTATTTATTACCATCTCACAATCGGGAGAAACTGCTGATACCCTCGCTGCATTGCGAGAAGCGAAAACCAGTGGTTTCCTTGCCTGTTTAACCATTTGTAATGTTCCGGGTAGTTCATTAGTCAGAGAGTCAGACCTGGCATTGATGACTAATGCCGGCCCTGAGATCGGTGTGGCATCAACCAAAGCCTTCACCAGTCAGCTCGTGGCCTTATTCCTTACAACGTTGGTCCTAGCCCGTCGTACAGGCTTGAGTAACGACACTGAAGAAGAGCTTGTTGCTGCACTAAAGCAGTTGCCTGAATTAGTGGAAGAGGTGCTCCGCCTAGATGGCCCAATTATGGAACTCTCTGAGCAGTTTGCGGATAAGCATAATAGTCTTTTTCTCGGTCGTGGTGCCATGTATCCGGTTGCAATGGAAGGCGCACTGAAACTGAAAGAAATTTCTTACATCCATGCTGAAGCCTATCCGGCCGGTGAGCTTAAACACGGTCCGCTTGCGCTTGTGGATAAAGAAATGCCGGTGATCGTCGTCGCTCCAAATAATGCACTTCTAGAAAAACTCAAAGCGAATATGCAAGAGGTTCGTGCTCGTGGTGGTGAGCTTTACGTGTTTGCGGATCGCGCAGCAGAAGTTAAAAATGGCGAAGGTGTGCAAATCCTCGAGTTACCACACGTGAACAGCTTACTTGAGCCGATTCTCTACACCATTCCACTGCAACTCCTGAGCTACCACGTTGCCGTGTTGAAAGGCACGGATGTGGACCAGCCTCGTAATCTCGCGAAATCTGTCACTGTTGAATAAGGCTTCAAGGTGTATCGGTGTTTTACTTGCAGCGGGTTTGGGCTCTCGTTATCAGCGAGCCCTAGGCACCCAAAGCCTTAGTCAACAGAACAAGCTTTTAGTGCCTTTCGATCCGCAGCAGATAGGCAAAACAAGCCATGATATCCCGGTTATCTTTGAACACGCTTTGAAAAACCTCAGCGCACAGGTAGAGCAGGTTATTGTGGTCACAAGGCCCGAATATACACAGGTTCAGCAACTCACTGAAAAATATGATGCAACGCTATTAGTGTTGTCATCAGTAGGTATGGGCAGTAGCATAGCGGCAGCATTGAATGATGATGTGTTTGATGAAGACGTGAAGGGTTGTTTGATTTGCTTAGGCGATATGCCAAATATTGCTGCCAGTAGCTATCAAGCGATTTTGGCTAATTTAACGCCTGATCATATTGTTGCGCCTTGCTACGATAACCAACGAGGCCACCCGGTTGGCTTTGGGCGAAATTGGTTTGCTGATTTGCGGTTACTCTCTGGTGATCAAGGGCCGCGTCATTTGCTGCGGGGCAAACATTTTGTACCCATTACCGTTACTGACTCTGGTGTAATCTACGATATAGACACACCGAGCCAACTCCTTTAGTTTGGGCAATTTACAGTTAACGTTTACGCGTTATTACGAGCCTGTGGATAGTCTTTGCGGGTATCATTGTAAAGCGCTGACTCACCACGCTTCAATTCATCCAATGCACGACAGCTACCTTGCCCAATCGCCGCCTGACACTCCGCAACAATGGCAAGTGCGATGCTCTCTGGCAGATTAGCGCCCAAGTCCAAGCCAGCGGGTCCGCGTAAAGGAGTCAGTAAATCTTGATCGGTTAAACCGGCTTCAGCCAGCACCTGCCCACGCCGGTGAAATGGCCCCAACAAGGCTAAATAGCTTAATCGTTTCGTCGACATAGCTACCAATACCGCAGCGTCTAGATCAAGACTATGATTCATCACGATTACGCCATCAACGTTGCGTTTATCCACATAATCGGTCAACTGTTCAGCAGGGCAGGAAAGCAAGTGTTGCGCATTTGGAAAGTGTTCGGCTCGGCCATTGGCAGGACGCGGGTCCCAGACACTGACCTGCCAACCCATTTGGTGAGCGATAGCTGCAACAGGCTTCGCATCCATACCGCCGCCAGCAATTAGTAGATGAGGTGGTGCTTGGATGCAGCTTTTCAGCCAGAGCTCATTCCCTTGTTGCTGCAGCTGTGCCGGCCGTGGCTGGCGTTCAGTAAAGGAGACTTGATCATTAACAGGGGTAAAACGAGCAGCAACAATGCCGCTGTGTTCATCCACCTGTTGATAGTAAAAACCAGCGTCTCTGTTGCTAAGCGTTTGACGAATACAATCAAGATCAAGGTAATCATTTTCAGTACTTATGGGCTGCAATAAGATATACACACAGCCACCACAGCCTATACCGAGCCGATAAGCCAGATCATCTTCGTCACTACCATCATAAACTAGCGTTCTGGCCTGGCCTTCCAGCATCACTCGGCGACTTTCCCTATGGATGTCAGATTCCAAGCAGCCACCACTGAGCATTCCCAATTGATGGCCTTGGTCACTGAGAAGCATCATTGCACCGGCTTTACGATAAGCAGGGCCTTGGGTACGGTAAACCGTTCCTAGAACCCAGCTGGCCTGATCTCGCAAGGGATACCAAGCCTCCAGTAGATCCGTTAATTGGTTAGACATAACGCCCTCCAGCTTACTTCTTTATTTCTATCAGCATTGATCAGCTTGACTGCTTTTTAGGGCGCATCGGTAACTGGTAATGCCGTTCCCCAGTTGCGGCTGCTATCGCGTTAGCAACAGCAGCGGCTATCGGTGGCGTGCCCGGTTCACCAACGCCGGTGGGCGGTTGGGTTGAGGGAACAATATGGACTTCGACTTCAGGCATGTCTTTGTTACGGATGACATGGTAATTGTGGAAGTTAGATTCCACTACTTGGCCGTCTTTAAAGGTGATTTCACTGCCGAGTACTGGGGATAAACCAAAACCAATACCACCTTCCATCTGTGCGCGGATGATGTCGGGATTAATGGCAATACCACAATCCACGGCACAAACCACTCGCTCAACTTTAAAGCTGCCGTCTCTTTGCGTAGAAACCTCTGCAACTTCAGCCACATAAGAATTAAACGACTCATGCACGGCAATGCCTCGACCCCAGCCGTCCGGCAATGGGCTACCCCAGTTAGCGTTGTCTGCAGCCAGCTTAAGTACGCCTTGCCAGCGAGGGTGTTCTTCCAGGAGTTCCATTCGAAGAGCCACAGGGTCTTTGCCAGCCTTTATCGCCAATTCATCAATAAAGGTTTCGGTGGAATAGGCGGTGTGGGTATGGCCGACTGAGCGCCACCAAAGCACCGGAATTTGATTGGTAGTGGAAGTGAGTTCTACATTCAGATTAGGAATGGCATAAGGGAGATTCGACGCCCCTTCTACAGAGGTTCTATCAACGCCATTTGTGACCATGCCAGGCTCGAATGGGGTACCCGAGGCAATGGATTGGCCAACAATATGTTGATGCCAGGCAATAATATTGCCGTCAGCATCTAGTCCGCCTTTAACATGGTGTACATAAGCCGGTCGGTAAAAACCACCGCGAGTATCGTCTTCTCGCGTCCAGACTAGTTTCACTGGAATATTGGGAAACTGCTTGGCGATATTCACCGTTTCTACCAAATAATCGGATGCGGCGTTGGCACGGCGACCAAAACTGCCACCGGCAAACAGCATATTGATTTTCACCTTCTCTGACGTTAGCCCTAAAACGCGAGCAATGTTGCCTTGATCAATGGTTTGGAACTGCTCACCATTCCAAATTTCACAACTATCGGCACCGACTTGAGCGACGCAGTTCATCGGCTCCATCGCCGAGTGTGAGAGGTAAGGGAACTCATAAGTCGCTTCGATCACGGTAGCGGCTTGGCTAAACGCCACTTCGCTATTCCCCACGGAGTTCGCTGTATTACCGGTCTTTGTTGATAACTCGCGATAATCCTTCATTAACTGTTCAGAGCTGCCGGTAAAGGCTTCACTATCATCCCATTCGATCTGTAATTGATCGCGACCGACTTTGGCACTCCAAAAGTCTTTTGCTACCACGGCAATACCAGAAGGGATTTCTACTACGTCAATCACACCCGGGGATGCTTTGGCTTTGTTGGCATCAAAACGCTTAACCTTGCCACCAAATTTTGGCGAGTGTGCAACCAAGGCAGTCAGCATGCCTTCACGTTTAAAGTCTTGGGTGAATATCGCCGTGCCATCGGTTTTACCCACATCTTTGCGAACTAACGACTGGCCGATATAACGAAAATCGCTTGGGTCTTTAAGGGTGATGGAGTCAGCAGCAGGCACTGGAAGCGTAGCCGCTATGTTCACTAACTCACCAAAACTTGCGTGGCGATTAGTGCCAGCATGATGAACAACGCCTTGTTTAACCACAATAGAAGACGCAGGGACTTGCCATTGTTTGGCGGCAGCAGCGACTAGCATTGCTTTTGCAGTAGCTCCGGCGAGGCGCATTTGTTCAAAGGAATTAGCCATGGCTGAACTGCCACCTGTGCCTTGAACCGGCCCCCAGTTGCGGTTGTTATATTTACGTGCATCGGCTGGCGCGCCCACAGGGAGTATTTGCGACCAATCAGCGTCAAGTTCTTCAGCCACCATGGTTGAAAGACCCGTGTGGGTGCCTTGTCCCATTTCTAGGTGTTTCATCATTACCGTAACTTGGCTATCGGTACCGATGCGGATAAAAGCATTGGGCGCTAATTGACCTTCGCTATCGAGGCCTTCTGCGGATTGATTGGCGAACGACAAAGGCGAATTTATGGCGAGCATTAAGCCTGCGCCACTGCCGCTCATTAGTTTAATAAAGCCACGACGACTCGTGGGTAGCATGGACCGTTCGGAATTTTTAATATGCATGAGTAATCCTTGCTTCAGGTTAGCTAAGCTGACTAGCGGCTTGTTTAACGGCCTTGCGGATACGTGTATAGGTGTTGCAGCGGCAGATGTTGCCAGACATGGCATCGATAATTTGTTGTTCGCTAGGGTTGCTATTTTTCTCTAGCAACGCCGTTGCGCTCATGATTTGACCTGATTGACAGTAACCGCACTGCGGTACTTGGATCTCATTCCACGCCTGCTGTACCGCTTGAGCGGCTGGTGAGGCAATGCCTTCAATGGTGGTAACTTGGCGCTCACCCACAACCGATAACGGGGTTGAACACGAACGCACGGGGCTTCCATTCAGATAAACCGTGCAGGCGCCACACTGTGCAATGCCGCAACCAAACTTGGTGCCGGTCATATTTAAATGATCACGAATGACCCACAACAGCGGGGTCTCTGGGCTAGCATCAACCTGATGCAGGGTCCCATTAATATTGAGAGGTACCGACATATCCAAACTCCATCGTTGTTTTATTGGATGGCTTGCCGCCCGCTTCTATTTGTCTTTTGAAAGTGGCAGCCAATTTTCTAACTAGTTTGGGGTTTGGTCGTCACTGCTGCTATCGCGATACTCCGAATTACTTGCACAAAACTCCGCTATTGCTGTGAAAAGTGGGAAATCTGCTCTTGGCGGTGCCATAATCCACTGAACCAGACCTCTTTTATTTGCGGAGAAAAAGGTGCCAAATTTATTTCAGGCTAGCTCAGTGTTGGCTGAGGTTGTCGGCAGCCGATGTCAGCAAGATGGTATTACCGAAACCTCAGTTAATGGGCTGCGCCTGTATCGTTCATCAATGTGTACTCCCCGACAGCCAGTGGTTTACACCCCAACGATTTGCATCGTTGCGCAAGGGCGCAAGCAGGTGCATGTTGGTAATCAGACTTATGGTTATGACCCGGATAACTATCTTATTAACTCGTTGATATTTCCCATGGAGGCGGAGGTTTTGGATGCCAGCCCAGAGCTACCTTATCTGGGTTTAAGTCTTGAAATAGATAACCAAATTGTCGGGCAGCTCATGTTAGATATGAGTCGATATGATTCAGATGCGGGGATTATCAGAGCAGGCCAAAACACTGAGTTAGTCTCGGCCTCAAGTCTTAACAATCAGTTGTTACAGCAGATTATTCGTTTGGTCGAGCTTGAACAAAATGTGATGGATCGACAGATTTTAGGTGGGAGCCTTAAACGAGAAATATTCTATGAGGTGTTAAAAGGCCCTCAAGGAGGCATGTTACGCAACTGCATTAACAACCATGTTGGCGCTCACCGTGTGGCTCATGTGATTCATTATATTGAACAAAATTATAAAAAACCGCTGGATATTGAGATGATCAGTAGCGTCGCAAACATGAGTCATTCATCACTGCATGATCACTTTAAGGAAGTTACTTCTATGTCACCCATGCAGTTCGTTAAAAGCCTGCGTTTACATCAGGCAAGACTGCTATTGCTAGAAGGGACAAGCGTTGCTGAAGCCTGTTATTCTGTGGGTTATAGCAGCCACTCACAGTTTAGCCGCGAGTTTAAAAGGTTGTTCGGTGAATCACCGAAATCCTTGCTTGTGAATGCTGTGGATAGCTTGGCTACGGCTTAGTATCTTCGGCAGAGTATGGTTCTAGCATTGACCAAATCATTTTACGAGGCCGGTAGACTTTACCGTCATTCAGCGCTTCTGCTACTGCTGCTGATCTATCTGAGTGAAGTTCCATAATATGGGTATAGCTCATGCACTTCCAAGTTAACTGGAAGTAATTATAGAACTCTTTCTTATTTTGCTTAATATGGGGAATAACACTTTTATACTTATCGAGGCACGTTGCTTTGATATCAGTCAGTTCGGTAAGGCATTGCTCCTTCGAAATTTGTATAGCTTCTAGGTACTCTGTACCTGAACAGATTAAATACTCCCCTTTTTCATTCATTTTTTCGACCATTAATTCAATTGGCACTTCTGCTAGGGATGGAAGATGTGAGTCTTTTGGCTTGTTTGCTGTACAGCCGGATATTATTACGATTACAGAAATTAAAAAGATAAATCTCATTTTGATATCTCACAAAAACTAGCTGTTTAATTCTTTAAGTATGGTGTTTATTACTTATCGTCTTCGCTATATTTTCTTGGGTAAGTATGGGTTAAATTTCTCCAAGTCTTTCCATGGTCTTCGGAGATCCATAAGGGGCCGCCTAAAGGGAATGCCATAGGAACTGCATACAGCATTTTTTTATCTTTTGAGTAGAACATTTTATGGAACAGGCGGGGCAGGATGTGTGCGGTTTTTTCCCACGTTTTTCCGCCATTATTGGTTGATGTAATATAGCCGCCCCCTAAAATTTCATACTTAAGAGATAGACCGTTTAGACCATCTTTGAATACAGGCTTATCGGGGCTTAGAATAGGAAATGTGGAGTTTTTCCACGTTTTTCCCTTGTCTTCGCTAACGTAGGTTGAAGGGAGGATAGCTCCTTTGCACTTGCAAAATACTCGACCATCTTCCAAATGGAAGACATTGAGCATAATGCCAGGGAGTTTATGAATTTCTTTAGTTTTTGTACGTAAATTTAGGAGTGCAAACTGGTCTTGTGGAAGCGCTGTTGCTAGTTGATCGTCCATCAGAAACGTTTGAGGTAGCTGCAAAGTTCCACCGTTAAAAAAATGCATGTCGCCTATTGTGTAGACAGCGAGCTCTTCCCAATGGCTGTCGCCTATAGTTGTCGTGTGTATGTATACTTTACTGCCTTTTAATATTGTAGAAATGACTTTTCCATTCCATTCCAGCAGCGATATTGTGATACCAAAAGGTAGGTTTCCTGAAACGCTTTGCCAGCTCTTTCCTTGATCATTTGTAATTTTTAGAAGTCCAAGCTCTCCACCCACCAACCATTGATTAGTAGATGTTACCAGTAAAGATTCAATTGACTTCCTTTCTCCTACATCAATGCCAACAGGCTGGCTTTTGGGGTGCCATTTAAAGAGCATGCCGTTTGCGCTACCGTACAGTAGAGAACCATCATTGAGCTCAGTTGGGGATACAAAACCTTGGCTGTTGGCTTTTGCATAATTGAAAGCGGTACTCATTGATTTTGGGTTTTTATTAGGCAGCCACCCCAGTGAAGTTGAGTTTGTTAATTCTTCGTATTCTGGTAAAAAACGGTTAATTAATTTGAGTGAGCTTAATGCAGGTTGGGATAAGTCATAAGACGTTCGGTCAAATGTATGCAATGGGTCATTAGTGTTAATAATCAAACCCAGGTCTGTAAGCTGACCCGCTTTAATTTTGAATTTTCCTGTAAAGTCTTCGCCAGTTCGATAAAACCCATGATGGCATGACATAACAAACCCATCGTTAACACCGCAATAGTCTGTGGAAAAACTGGTTACTTTGTATTCCCCTTCAGGAAGTGACATTGCATATAACGTAGTTCGTGTGGCTGCATCAGTTCGAATTTCATTAGCTATAAATTCGGTTTCCGGTTCACCCTTTTTTGTTACGTTTACGGCTGTAAGCGACGCATTTGACCAGTATTCAAGCGAACTTTTTCTTGGTGAATTTTCAAGAACACTTACCACCATTAGACCATCGTCAGGAGATTGAATGTCGGTGGGTCTGTTCTCGATGCTAGTGCAGCCAGATAAGAAACTTAGAATTAGGCTGGTTAGGATCAGTTTATATTTCATAGTTCCCTCTAACTGATTGAAATCCATGTTTTTATGGTGCGACACTATAAATGATAATAAGAAGTATTTTCAATAATAATTAAATTTAAATTTATAACGTACTAAAAAAGAAGTTTTGAGATGGGGAATAAAGATAAATGTCGTGTAGCAGGAGTGAGTAATTAGTTTTCTGGTTTTAGTATCTGTCGATTTTGACATAATTAATCAAACAGTATTGAAAATAAGTCTCATTTACCTAAGAATACAGCATGAAAAGTAGCCCGACCTTTGCCATTACAGCAGTTATTTGGATGTCATGTTGGTAGTCAATATCAGTGGTCTGAGTCTTATCTGATGTAGCCAACGATACGCAAAAAGGTGATTTTTTGTCCCAAAGTAAGTTACCTCCTGAAGTGATTGACCAGGCTTGCGTATGGATGGCAAGGCTTTGGGCTGATGATGTGACCGAAGCAGATCAACAGGCTTGCGCT